>NZ_JBMFIW010000004.1:0-6903 GCF_049974385.1 Caldisphaera sp.
AGAATAGTAGAGAAAATATTTGAAAAACTTAATTATATAGTTAATGTAAATTTCAGCTTTGATTTAAGTTAAAAATATTGATGGATGAACAAGGAAACATAATAAAGGAACCATATAAAGCAGGGGAAATTGTAGGTAGAGGACCTCACACTATGATAGGTTATTTAAAGAATCCTGAAAAAACTATGGAGGCATTTAAATATGATTGGTTCCACAGCGGAGATATAGGTATGTGGGATAAAGATCATTACCTATACGTTATTGATAGGAAAAAGGATATGATAAAAACTGGTGGAGAGAACGTTTCATCAAGGGAAGTTGAAGAAGTAATATATAAGCACCCTGCAGTAAAAGAAGTTGCAGTTATAGGATTACCTGATGAGAAGTGGATTGAAAAAGTTACTGCAGTTGTTGTCTTGAAGGATAACTATGAAAAAAGTGAAGAATTAAAGAAGGAAATAATGGAATTCGCTAGAAATAACTTGGCACATTTCAAAGCACCTAAGGAAATAATATTTGTAGATTCGTTACCAAAATCACCTTCTGGAAAGATATTGAAGAGGGAATTAAGAGAGCAATTCAAATCTAGGAAAGAATTTAAAGAGAAAATGTAATTTAATAAAAATTATGGCGAATCATTTCTATCATAAATTATTATAGCTAATATTATTGGTAAAGCTATCCATATAATGCCTATTATCGTTACTAATATATAATTTATAGCAAAACTAAAACCAAAATTAAAGCCTCCCATGACTATTTCATATAAACCGTAAGGAGTTCCATACATTAGTTTTGGCATACCAGCTATAATCGCTACTATATTCATTATATTGAATAGATACAATATTAGATATAAAACTATACTTATAGCTATAAAGTTCTTCCTAACAAGAACTGCAACTAAATATAATAACGAATAAAATCCAATAGTATCTACCAAAAGCATTCCAAACATTTTTCCTATTGTGGCTAAAGATGTAGATGTATTGAGAATGTATGAAACAGTAACAGGCATTAATATGGACGTTATTAAAGATCCCATAATTAATGCAAATAAGCCTCCAATATATCTAGATATTATCAACTGTTTTTTTGTTATTGGTCTTGATGCTATAAACTCTATAGCACCATTACTCCTCAAGCTAGCTATAAATTCGTTAGTTAAAAATAAGCCCACTAATGGGAAAAACTCCGCAAAAATATATGATGCAGTTGATACTGCCGTATCTCTAATATTTGAAACCTCGAGTTGAGGAAGAACAGTTGAATATGTAAAGTTAAACTCAGGTACTTTATTAGAGCTAATATTAATAGATTGCAATAAAACTATTATATCAGGTTCGCTTAAATTTATGGGTATAGAAAACTTAGCAATTGAAAAGCCGTATATATTGCCTATATATGTATAATTTTTCGGTAATATTCCTCTCATTAAATTTTCAAGACTCTCTTGAGAATAATATACCTTATAAGAAGTTATATTATTAAAATTATTTTTAATCAAATAACTTCCAACATACAATATTGCTGATTTATTTTTTAAATTTACATTAACAACTCCAATGGAAGAAACTGAAGCAGTATAATTTATACCTGAAATTTGCAAAGTTGTAGGTGACATTATAGAGTAGCTTTTCCCTGAAGGAATTGCTAGCAAAAAATAACCACTTGAATTTGTTTCGACCCATCCGTTATTTATAAATATCTTTGCATCTTTTATGGGGTACCCTTGAGGATTCAAAGCCAAGCCTAATATTTCAGTTTGATTAGAAGTTACATTATAGGAAAGCACTACAGAATACTTAGTTATTTGTGATAAAGATACTTGACCTTCCAAATAAGCTACGCCTATACCTGCTAGAATTAATCCTATTAATAAAATTATAACCAATGGTTTGGTTATGCTCCTCTTTATATCATATTCCATAGCATAACTCATTTACTCCACCTTTTCTCCGATTAAATTTAAAAAGTATTCTTCCAGACCTCCTACTTGCTCTATTTTACTTACCTTATATCCTGCTTTAACTAACAATTCATTTATATATTCCGAAGATACTTCTCCCTTTATCTCAAACACATCATCATTTATTTTATTGACTTCACCAAATTTACTTAATACATTTAAAATATTAACATCAGGATTATTTATAGCAATTCTAATTGCTTTTTTAGATTCTTTAACTACTTCATCCATATTTTTAATTGCTAATATTTTCCCTTTGTGTATGATTATAACTCTATCAGCTATATTCTGAACTTCACTTAATATATGAGATGAAAATAAAACAGCCTTATTTTCTTTTTTGGCTCTATTAGCAAATTCTCTGAAAAATACTATACCTTGAGGATCTAATCCATTTAATACCTCATCAAATAAATAGTTAGACGGATTAGCAATCATAGAAACAGCTAAAGCAAACCTCTTCTTCATTCCCTGAGAAAATTCTTTCAATTTTTTATTTTTTGCATTAATTATTCCTGTTTCTTCAAAAAGCTTTATACCTAATTCTTCTGCCTCTTTACCTCCTATTTTGTAATATCCAGCCAAATATTTGAAATAATCAATTGCTTTAAAATTCTCTTCAAAAACTGGTAGTTCTGGAACCCATCCAATTCTTTTTGATGCTTCTACCTTATTTTTGCTTATATCAAATCCATCGATCTCTACACTACCTGTTGTTGGCTTTAAAACACCTGCAGATATTTTAATCGTTGTTGTTTTTCCTGCTCCATTTATTCCAACAAAACCTACAACTTCTCCATTATTAACATTAAATGATATATTATCCAATGCTTTAAAATCCTTGTATTTTTTTGATACATTTTTTACTTCTATCAATTTTTCACCTGATTTTAAATTTTTCTTTAGATATTTAAATTTTTCTTTAGATATATTTCAAAAAATCTATAAATAATTTATATGTTAATTCATATTCTTGATAAAATGTATGAGTTATTAAATAAATCCAAAACATACAATATTATAGATTATGATATTCTTAGTTGATGCTTCTAAGATAAAAAATATTTTTATCTTATAAATCCAATTATACCACCAACAGCTATTAATATTATTATTACATAATAGATTATAATTCTTCTTCTCGAATAAACGTTTTCTTTCATAATCTTTCTATTACTTAATATGATCCCTATTAATATTGCTGGAATAGTCACAACCAAAGGTGATAAAGAAAGCAATGTCAGAGCAAAATTTAATACTACGGAAAATTTTTTAATCATAAAAGATACTATAATGATTGCTGGAATAGATTCTAATGTATATATTTTTAACATATTTCTAAAGTTATTTTTATTTAGAGCTTCTAATAGACCCCACGAACTACTTAAAGATACCACAATTAGCGTTAAAAAAGCTGATGAAATTAACAGAATCCCAAATATATAATGTAGATATCCAAGGCTTAATATCAACTGATAAGGATCTAAAGGATTTATATCACCAATACCTGTTCCAATAATTTCTGAGAAAACAATTAAAATCTCTGTTATAATTGATCCAATTATTGTTTCATAGCTTACCCATCTGATTTTAGTTCTTTGATCCACATCAATTTTTGAATATTTAATTGCCGTCGAGGAACTTTGATAAATCAACATACAGGGAGGAGTAACCACTGCGCCAATGTTTATTGCAATATAATATAAGAAACTTTTTGATGTAGAAAAGTAAAATATACTTTCATTAAAGTATAGTTTTGGAAAAATTGCTATTGTAGAGGCTATAATTAATATTAGCGAGATTAGTATTAAAATTCTTTCAGTCAACTCGTATCTCTTAGATAGAACAATTGCTATATGTAAAGTAAAAAATATTATTAATCCTATTAATGGATTTATGCCGATTAAATAAGATCCTATTACAATACCAGTATACTCAGTTAGATATGTAAAAAAGTCAATGAAAAAAACGGGAAAAATTGCTATTATTGATACATTTTTTGAATAGTATTCTCTAATCAACTTACCAATACCGGAATTCGTTATGACTCCTATCTTCCCTGATGCTTCTTGTATAAAAAAGAGCGGAATTGATAATATTAATACAAACCAGATCATTCTATAACCGTATTGCTCTCCTGTAGATATTCCTCCAATTATGCTTGCTGCATCTGCCATCAGAGCTATCCATGCTGGTCCAAATAACTTAACAAAATCTTTAAAACTCATGATATCACATTTTTAATTGTTTTTAAATAGTCATTATTAAAAGTTTAATTCTAGTTAATAAATATTCCTATATAATACTAATTTTTAATAATTTAGGATATTATTCTTCTGAAGATATAAAAGATTCATTCTATGAAGTTCTTCATGCAAGAGACATCGAAGATCATGCATTATTATATACAGAAAACAAGTTATTGATCAACAGATGGTTTGATTCTTTAAAAATTATTGGGAAAATACCGACAACTCTTGACAATTAAAAATCAATTAATTTTATTTAATTAATTTTTAAAATATTTTGATAAATCTTTTATTATTATCAATTTTTTACCGATGCTAATAAGCATTCGCATCAGTATATAAAAATATATAATATATCAACTTACAATGTAAATATTTAATTTTTTAAAGCATAAAATTAGGATAAAAATTATGTAAATCATATTACGAATTAAAAAAATATCCCAATATGCAGTAATTGCTAAATATTAGCACAAAACAGAAATAAAGATATGTATTATATAAATTACGAATTAAACAGAAGTTACATTATCTTGAAAAATAAATAAGTTTTTAAATAAAAATAAATTATAAAATAAATTTGCTATACAATTTACTAAACGAATAATGTTTCATATTATTTATAGTTTTTGAAACAGATTCTAACGGCATAACATTGCTACTTGATACCTTTTGGATAGATTTATAATACTTTATTAAATATCCAGCAAGATTAATTGTATTATTTTGTATGGCCTCAGCATAGAAGTTTTCATTAAATCCAACACCATTAACTAAATAAATAGCCTCTAAGGATTTAGTAACAATTGCATTATTATTTGTTAGTGCAACTAAAACTGCTCCACCATACTGATTTATTATTTCTAATATACCACTGAATCCGCCAATGGCATTTAAGTTGTAATTAAAAGACTCGGTTAGATTATAGTTTCCATTGATATATGTAATTGAGTATGACGGGTTCAGGCTTATTGTGCCATTTTGCAAATATGTCGCATTAAATGGTATTATTTCTGGATTAGTAATAGGAGCCTCAAAGAAATCATAATATAGACTCACCGGATAATTAGCATTTATTGAAAGAGACGAATTGAATAAACCCTTTTCGTAAGAATACTCGCTGAATTTTTCATCTAAAAATGCATATTCATTAAAATAAGAAAATGTTTGTTTAGCTATACTTGCTCCTGATTGAGCAGACGATGCAATTTCTTTTCCATATTTATAATTCAAAATGGATGTATAGTTTATGTAATAGCTGGAACCTTCTTGATAATACATACCGGTGTATCCCGGTATTAATATCGGTTGGGTATCCATTAAATTAGATTTCATTGTTAGTATTTTTCCTGAAATTAATGGATTCGAGCTATTAACCCAAAGCATTAATACTCCCGATATATCCCATGTAAAATAAGGAGTTTGCATTAATTCCTCGGCTTGAATCAAGTTACTCACAGTAACTGATAATGTGACATTACTTCCTAAGGCCAATAATGGAGTTAAATCAATATAATATGGCATGTGGAACGATAAAGTATTAATTGATGTTAAAGGTTTCCAATAAAATAAATCAATTCCTCCAGTATAAATTGTCTCGAACGGGTTTAAGATACCGGCTAGTTCATTGTTATAATAGACTTCTATATTTCTTATAGCTGGTTCATTAGTATACCAGAATTCATCATTTTCTCCACCCTCTTCATATAATAATAGCATAGATTTTTGAGTTCCATTAGGAATTTCTATCGATTGCGTAGCAATATCATTGTTTGGATTTAATACCGTATAAGAATACCCAAAATTATTAGTAAACAATGGTATGAAATAATTAGGCAAATTATTGGGAGGTGTTCCATTGTATAAATACAATGTTACGTTTACTAAATAGTATCCTGTTATACCTATTTTAGGCACTATATAATTTGGCAAAACAATCTGGAATTCAACTGGTCCAGATAACAATTTTTCAAATAAAGTTAAATCAGCCTCTGATGTTGAGTTCAGAATCTCCTGTGTAGATCCCCAAAATATAGGTGTTCCATTAGCAAAAATATAGAATGCTCTATCATATTGAGTTCCATTATGTTCGCTTATAGATACATTCATTAATATCAGGCTGTAATTACCCTTAGGTATATTAACTATTTCAGTATAAGGTCTCATACCGCTTTCTCCAAAGTAAGCGTTTTTTGCTACATTAATCACGACTGGAGTAACGTTTGGAGGCATTATATTAAATGCTTCGAATGAATAATAACCATCATTTCCGTTTAATTTTTTAATAAGAGAAGAAGATACCGTGATGTTTGCTAGTTTGTTATTGTACAAATATTTATTATCTACTTGCATATGTCCAAATGGCGCGATACTTATTAACAATAAAGGTATTAAAATTAAAGCGGAATAAATTATTTTCTTCATTTTATCACCCTCCTCATGGCTAAAGCTATACCACCTATAATTACTCCGATTACACCAACAGTTAACCCAGAAGCTCCTACTGCATAAGATGTTGAACCTTTTTTGCTAGCAGCTAGAGCTGTGGAGTTTACTGAATTTATCATGCTTTTAAGGTTGCTTACTTCTGTAGTAAACGTTGAATTAAGGTTAGATGACACAGAGTTAATTTTGTTATTTAGTAATGTAACATTTGATAATATATAGGACTGTAGTTGAGATGAC
>NZ_JBMFIW010000004.1:7001-76468 GCF_049974385.1 Caldisphaera sp.
GTTGAGATGACACAGAGTTAATGGTACCTAGTACTCTATCAACTTCTGTAGTAAACGTTGAATTAAGGTTAGATGACAGGTTAGATGACACAGAGTTAATTTTGTTATTTAGTAATGTAACATTTGATAATATATAGGACTGTAGTTGAGATGACACAGAGTTAATATATTTTGTTAAACTGCTTTCAACGCTATTTATTAACAGACTTTGTGATAACAAATGATAATTGTTATAAACCTTTGTACTAATATTGTAGGACAACCCGTTATTTATAACAATAGTGATTACATATGTCCCATCAGGCATAGAAGTAGAATTGAAAGGAACAACTAACTCTATTAAACCGTTTATTACTTTATAAGAGTAATTAACTGATATGCCATCAATTAAAACTTGTATAGGAACAAAGTTGTTATTAGTTAAATTAACAACAACATAACTTATAGGTTGCGTTATATTAATTGGATATATAGAAACGATTTTTGGTAATGTAACATTAGACAGATGAGTCACATTATACTCGTTTATTCCACTTAAAATGATTTTGCTGTTTTCTTGTGAAAACGCATACAATAGATCTTCAAATACAGAATTAACAATATTTGCCTTACTATTTATTAATAATAGACCCACTATTCCTGGGCCTATGTTATCATTTAGCAAGCTTATGTTTGAACTGTTAGCAATTAATGCGTTGATATGGGAATTAATTATCTTTACAGTAGAGTTAACTATTGTTAAATTATTTATTATACTGTTCTCTATTATTAAAGATGCATTTTTCACTATTAAATTATAAGAGTAAATCCCTTGTATACTATTACCAATAGATGTTCCCATAGGTAATGAAGTATAATTACTTTGATTAATAACTAAAGAACCTATGAAAGTATATGGTTCTAGATATAAGTTATAAGGAGTTGATATTTCATCATTACCGTTAGCGGCTTCCCCTGAAACTGTAATTGACCATGGACCAGACATTTCCATAGAGCTTAATCCTGCAAATATACCAGGACTACTTAATGAAGGTAATTGTAGTTCTCCATACCATTCGTTTAATGATGAATTATATTGCAAGGGTATTCCAATAGTAAAGCTAAAAGGTAACAATTGAGAATAGTATTGATCAGGTATTAAAGTTGCAGTAAATGTACCGTATTTAACAGCTGTTCCATTTTGATATGTTATGTTAGCAAATACTTTTATATACTGTCCTTCGTATGCAGTAGAAACTGATTTTATATTTGTGCTTAAAGTCGATGGAGAAACGTAGAATGATTGATTCGCATATCCAAATAACGGGCTAATTGCTGTTGACTCATTTGAGACAAAAACGACGTTATAAAACCCTGGGGTCAAATTAGATGGTATTGTATACGAACCAACTTGGAAACCTGAAGATGTAGGCTGTAGGGGAACTTCAGCTACCAAATAATTAGATAAATTATAAATATTAGCGTAAACGTTACTCGTATACATACCTAAGCCAAGAGGATCCATTACTAAAGCGGCTAGTGTTATTGTTTCTCCTGGTGAAGCACTTGGCAATCCATCAATTACTGGAGTTATAACATAACTATAAAGAATAGCTTCTCCAAAATATTCATATGTATAGACGTTACCTTCTGATGAATTTACCATTAATATATAAGATCCTTGTGGATCTGGATATGGTAAAAACATTTCGCCGTAATATAGACCGTTACCTTCTGAAATTAACGGGGAACTGTAATAAACAACACCATTTTTAATTAAATAAGCATTTAGAGACAAGTTTACATCTGGGTTACCATTAGGTAAAGTAGCATATACTTCTACATAAAATGGGTAATTAGCAAATAATGGAGGTCCAAATGGATATGGTATTGGGGTTGGCGGAGAAATTATTGCTAAACCAACGCCTACATCAACATCTGTTGCTCCAAACCCAGTTAAGTTATTACTAGATGTTCCATTAACTACGATTGTCCAAAGATTCGAAGGCATTCCTTGCATTATAGAGACATTTCCAACCCAGTATTCCCCATTAAATGTTAGCGGTACTTTCTCTATTAATCCACCTAATGTATAAATATACGCATTGAAGTCTCCTGTTTTAACAATGGAACCATTTTGATATGTTATATCTGATATTATTTCAAAAGATGTGTTATACATATACCATGGATATTGCGCACCATTTTGATATGTTGTTACTGAGACCTCTAAGTGGTTCTTATTAATAATTGTTTTTATTGCATTGGCTAATAAACCAGCATTTGGACTACCTAATCCTGTCACTAAATTATATCCTCCATTAGAAGAATAATAGCCGTTATATCCAAAGTTTATTTGATGGAATGACATATTATATAATGTTTTATTTTCATATATATCATATAATAATGGGTTTAGTAATCCCAAACTTGTGTTTAGATATCCATCAATATCCGCAGCTATTCCTGCCCACAATGGTGAGGCTAGACTTGTTCCCCCGCTTACTACTAACTCTCCGTCTACGACTTCAACAAAGCCTGTGTATGGATTTGCATCGGCAGCGACGTCAGGAACAGCCCTATAGGTTCCTTTTACAACTCCTATTTGATACCATGGCTTTGGTATCAATGTTGAATATCCTCCTGTAGAAGCTACTTCGCTGGTTCCATAAAGTGGAGAAACTGACCAAGCATTTTCATACCCATAAGTACCTGTTGAGTTCATATCTGATAGAAAGCCTGAAGTTACATTAACAAATAACGATGTTCCTCCAACAGCAGTTACAAAAGGAGATGTTGAAGGGAATATAACCCCTCCATAAAGTTCAGGTGTACCTCCATAAGCTCCTTCATCTCCGCTAGACGCAAAGAATGATATTCCCTCAGCACTACCTAGTGCAAAATAGTAATCTGCATATGAATAACCCAAATTCATTTGTGCTTGTGCATAATAAGGATCTGATGTATAGAAACCAGTTAAGGCTATTGTATTTTCTGATGCACCCCAACTCATTGATACTACGTTTGCTAAATCCAAACTTACTACATAATCTATTGCCTCAAATAACGCATTAGCAGGATTTGATGCTACAATCAAATAAATATGGGCATATGGGGCCATTGTTTGCGCTGCTTCTACATCTAATGCTGTTTCAATATCCCAACCAGTTCCAATTCCTAAACTCGGATGATAGGGACCTATAGGCACTATAGTTAAGTTTACGCTGGGAAGACCAAACATTATATCGTATTGAGACAAATCTTGGTAAATTAGTGGATCCCCGTATGCATCTATTATAGCAATCGATGTTCTATTGCTGTATTTCATTATATTTGTAACATTATATGCGCCTTCAAAATCTCCAGGAGTATAATAAGTGATTGCCCCTGCCATTTGATATTTCCTAAAATTAAAATTACTTAACAGCTTATAACTAGAACTATTTAATGGGACAAAATATTTGTTTATTATCTTTCCAGAAACTATGTAAGGAGGCTTAAATTGAGTAAAGTTATTTAATCCAAATATTAAAGTGTTAGATAATATAGATGGTATTTTAGGGTTGCTATTAGGTGCATAATATATTATACCGTTATAGCTTCTATAAAGACCAAAATCTGTGCCAAATAATTTCTCGACCAAATATGCGGGACCTTCAACCATAATTGAAAGTCTATCAGGGCTTTGATAAGTTATCATGAATCCTTGTGATTTTAGAAAGTCTATTACTTCATTAAATTCTTGAGAAGAAGGAGCAAACATTTTCATTATTTCACTCCTATTTAATGGCTTCATTTGTTTATTTGCTACTTCTTGTGACAGAAATAGAAGATAAGAATAGTTTTTTGGTGGGAAAAATATCGAAAAGCTAATCATAGTGTTTTTCGATAATTCATTTATATAAGTGCCATTTAATGAAGGTCCATAATAGTATGCGCCATTATTGTTTTCTTTATTTGATAGCGCAAATGATAATGGGCTGAAGACAGCAAGAATAAATACAAATATAAACACAAATGAAAAATATTTAATAAGTTTCTTAAAATTTCTACCCACAATAGTTCACCTGACAATTTTGTTAATAATTATGAGATTTAATAAATCTTTCTAATTAACAAGAAATATTAAATAACATTGAAATCCTTGAGTTTCAATAAGTCAAGTTCACTTAAACATAATCATTTTTAAAGTTAAAAACAAAAATTATAAAGTGGTGAACTGTTTGACAATAAAATTCATAGAGAGGCTAGAGAAGTGTGGAAAACTATTGCAAGTAGCCCTTGATTTCACTGATATAAATTCAGCTATTTCTATAGCATCCAGTGTTGATAGAAGAGAAAACCTAATTCTAGAGGCAGGAACACCTCTTATAAAATCTTATGGAATCAATTCTGTTAAATTATTGCGCTCCTTAAAAGGAAATCATTTAGTTTTTGCTGACCTAAAAATCATGGATGTTGGAGCTTTAGAGGCAAATCTAGCATTTAATAATGGGGCTGATGCTGTTTCTGTATCAGCAGCAACTAATATAGAAACAATAAAAGAAACTGTTGATGAAGCAAACAAATGGGGAGGTATTGTTTATGGAGACCTTATTGGAGTTGATGATATTCTGAAAGGTGTGGAAAAGTTAAAGAATTCTAAGGTTCATGTTGCATTACTTCACATAGGAATTGATGTTCAGGTAAAAATGGGTGTAACTGCAGGAAATTACGCCCAATTAATAAAGAAAATAAAAGATAATTTTGGAGGAATAGTTGCTGTAGCTGGAGGTATTAAGCCTGAAGAAGTGCCATTGGTATCATCGGCTGGGGCAGATATTATAATAATTGGAGGAGGAATAACCAAGGCTAAAGATCCTTACGAAGCAACTAATATAGCAATTAAAAACTTAAATTCTAAATGCTAAATAATTTTAAACTTTGCTATAAAGTTTTTAGTGGAGATTAAAGTGAAAAAGGGGATATTAATAGGTTTTGGAAACGTGGGAAAAGCTTTAGCTAGAGAAATAATTTCTATTGACAAGATAAAAATTGTAGCTGTATTAACATCTAAGGGAGTTTATAAATTAAAAACTAACTGGAAATCAGATTTAAAAAATTTAATTAATGAGTATCCAAAAGGAGAAAAAGAGAATAAAGATTTATTAAGTATAATCAATGAGTTAATGCCTGATATAGCTTTTATAACAATACCCCCCTCATATTATAATGGAGAACCTAATTTATCACTATATAATACATTACTCGATAATAATGTTAACATAATTACTGCTGATAAAACCGGTCTTGCATTACAATTTAATTATTTGATGGCAAAAGCTAAAACCAAAAACCTATTTTTCGGATATAGAGCAACAGTCATGGCCGGTACCCCTGCTATTGATGTTGCGAAAGGACTCAAAGGAAGAAACGTAAAGGAAATTAAGGCAGTATTAAATGCTACAACAAACTATATCTTAAGTTTAATTGAGAATGGATATTCAATACAAAGTGCCATAGAAAAAGTCAAAGAGCTAGGCTTAGTTGAACCTGATCCGAAAATCGATATAGATGGTTATGATGCAGCAGCAAAATTGACTATAATATTAAACACTTTAGGCATTTCATCTACAATAAAAGAAGTCAATAGAGAATCTTTATTAAACGTAGATGAAGAAAGAGTTAGAAGGGCATTAAACGAAGGGAAAAGAGTAAAATATATAGCATATTTTGACGGAAACAACAAGAGGATAAGTTTAGAAGAAATAGAAATGGATTCTCAACTTGCTAAAGTATCCAGAAATTATAACTGCGTCGTATTTAATGTTGATAACGATACAATTACTTTAACTGGTCCTGCAGGACCAGCGATTTCAACAGCTAAAGTCATGATAACAGACTTGTTGGAATATTTAGAAAAATAATCGATCTTTAACTGAACACGATTTAAACTATTTTATTCAATTTTAAATTTTTTAAATCTCTTTAATTTATAACTGGAACTTATTATGATGAAAAATTAATAAGGTAAAAAATCAACATAATTTTAGGTGGAAAATTGGAAACATATAAAATATTGGGTTTAATAGGACTTTTGTTAGTATTATTGGTAACCGTTATGCTTTCTATTTTTATACTAACTGGATTTTACTATTCATATGGCTTTATGGGAGGTATGATGGGATACTACAGACATTATTATGTTTATGGATATTCTTTTATGCTATTTCCATTAGCTATTGGTGGTATATCTGTAATACTTGCCGCTATTGGTATTTCTATAAACGACAAAGTTGCTTCAGGAATTCTACTAATATTATCTGCATTCATATCTATACCTATTGCTTTTGGAGGTTTTGGAATAGGTTTTATTCTATTACTTTTAGCTGGAATACTTGCATTAATAAAATAAACCATCCCCTTGCTTACAAAAATATATCAATTTGATAGGTAGAATTCATAAAAATGATATCAAGGACTAGCATCCTATCTTTATCTTTATAATTCCTAATAGTAAAAAAATATATACTCTGATGAATACATTAATTAAAAGGTAGGTGTTTATGCCCACTAGTAAAATTATGAGCTTAAATGAAGCGGTTGATCTTATAAATAACGGTGATTTAATTACAATCAGTGGAATGACATTCTTTAGAAATCCAATGAGTTTCATTGCGGCTCTAATTAATTCAAATAAAAAGGATTTGTCTTTTGTTGATAGAGAGCCAGGGTTTGGATTAGATGTTTTAACTGCAGCTAATAAGCTTAAAATGATTAGAGCAGCTATGGCAACATTTGAACACTTTGGCCTTTCTCCAAGCGTAAGAAAGGCAGCCGAAAGAAAGCAAGTCGATTATTTAGAAGATACTTGTGGGGCAGTTATTGCTGGATTAAGGGCAGGAGCTCAAGGAGTTCCATTTATGCCTGTTAGAGGAATAATAGGTTCAGATTTAGTTAAAATACATGAAAAAAGAAATACGTGGAAAATCATAAAGGATCCATTTACTAATGAAGATATTGTTATAATTAAATCTATTGAACCAGATGTAGCTATAATTCATGTACACATGAGCGATGAATATGGAAATTCAGTTATATTAGGTCCAAAATATGAAGATGAATTAAAAATAAGGGCTGCTAAAAAAGTGATAATAACAGCGGAAAAAATTGTAGATAAAGAAGAGCTTAAGAAAAGAAACACAGAACAGCTATCTTCGACCTTACTTCATGTAACTGCAGTTGTTAATTCTAAGAATGGTGCATGGCCAACAGCAATGTATCCTATATATGAAGCTGATTATAAAGCTATAGGCGATTATTATAACTATGCTAAGGAAGGTAAAGCTATGGAATGGATTAACAACAATTTAATGAAAAGGTGGTATTGATGTCAGCAAGGCCTACAGATATTATGATAAAATGTTTGGGGAGCTTTATAGAAGATAAGGATTATGTATATCATGGTTTAGATAGCTTATTGCCTCAATTAGCTATGGTATACGCTTCTTTATATCTTAAAAAAGATTTTATTTATCATAGTGTTGCGGAACCATTTTTAACAGACCCAAACCAAGTAATGGTAAGACCTTCGACAGGAGATCCTTATTCTGAGCAAGGAAATATAGCAACAGTTACAACAATAGATGCATTTGATATCGCAGCAAAAGGTAAAATGGATCTTATGTATTTTGGAACAGCCCAAATAGATGAAGAAGCAAACATAAATTTAACAGCAATTGGTAACTATGATAATCCTAAGGTTAAACTTCCAGGAGGTGCTGCAACTGCTTATTTATATCCTATAGTTAAGAAAATAATAATATGGGCCAGGCATGATCCTAGGGTATTAGTTAAGAAAGTTGACTTTGCTACAGGAAATGGAACAACAAGGATAAACAATAATTTAAAAACAATTTTGTGTACAAACAAAGCTTTAATCGAATTTACAAAAAAGGGACCTATATTAAAAGCTGTGTTACAGGGCTTCAATATTGATCAAGTTGTATCAAATACAGGCGGTATGAAAATAATTGTTCCAGAAAAAGTAGATACAATTAATGCGTTAAATGAAGAAGAACTCAAAATTATTAACAAAGCTGACCCCAACGGATTACGGTATGAAGAAAACTATGGGTAGGGAACTATTAATGGAAGATGTTTTTTGTAAAATAGCAAGGGGTGAAGAGAAATCTTATACAGTTTATTCCGATGATAAAGTAATGGTAATTATGGATATTTTTCCTATGTCAAGGGGGCAGACTCTAGTTATACCGAAAAAACATTTTGTTTATTTCTATGAAATGCCAGATGACTTGATTTATAGTTTCTATAAAACTGTTAATATGATTGGAAAAGCAATGATGAAAGCATTTAATCCTAAAGCAATAGCCCTAATAGCAAGAGGTTTAAGAGTTCCTCATTATCATCTTATATTAATCCCTGTCAGAGAAGGAGATATAAATGACAAATATTTTTCAGTTATGGACGCCTATCAAGGATTTCCAAAAGTAAGTCTAGATGTCCTTCAAAATAGAATTGAAGATTTTAAATCATTTGCTTTAAAAGGTAGGTTGCAAGTAAACGAAGAAGATTTAATTAATGATATGAACAAAATCAAAGAATCTTTAAGCAATTTATAACATTTTCAACTAGTAAAAATTTTTTAATTTCATACAAGATTCTATTGATGACAAAAATAAAATTAGGCTGTTTATGTTTTATTTTCTTATAAAGCATCTTATATAAAAATTAAATATTAATTAATAGAAAAATTCATAAATAAATAGATGTGGCGGACCCGGGGGGATTTGAACCCCCGACATTCGGCTTAGGGGGCCGACGCTCTATCCTGGCTGAGCCACGGGTCCAAATAGGACCTCTAGGCCCTGGCATCCTTTCGGTATTATGCCAAAAATCTAGTTTGCTAATAAAATTTTAAAGCTTTACTAACCTTTAATGTATTGATTTACAATTTCCTTAGCCCTTTCCAATGCTTTTTTTGTATTACCCTCTTTAACATATTTTTCATAAATTTCATCTTTTTCTACTTCAAAATATAAATTATATCTTATTTTGGAATCACTAATATTTTCTTTTAAATACTTTTTCAATTCTTTCATAGAATCATATAGCGTTTTTATCTCTATGTCATTCGTTAAACATTTCTCTATTTTTTCTAGGCTTCTTCTAGCTGCTATACCAGTATAACCTAAGCTGGTAACAGCGACTTCCAAATAATCGTAGATTTTTTTCCTAAAGGGGACAATAACATTACCTTTTGAAGCTTCTGTAGCATTATTAATTAGCTTCCTCTTTTGCTTAGCTAACTCGTAGATTTCATTATTTATTTCATAGTTGTTTGTAGCTATTACTATCAAATCATTCTCATCAATCAATTTCTCTATATCTTTTGAATTTTTTATCTCAAGATTTATTAATTTGACTTTGCTATTATTTTTTATGTCATTTATTTCTTCACTAAAATAAGAAGCCACAATGGTAACATTTGCTCCATCATCTAAAAAAGTCTTGGCTCTTCTATATCCTACTTTTCCTCCTCCTATTACTAATACATTTAAACCTGAAAAATCAACGTATAAAGGTATGTGTGCCATATAAATTCCACCTTTTTTCTATTTCATTATAATCCAAAAAGCATAAAGGATCGTCTCCCCAGAAATCTTTATTAACAATTTTCGCTCTACCTCTACTGCCCCCTCCACATATCTTTTTAAATAAACAAGAAGAACATCTTTCTCCTCTTAAGTTTTCCGATAAATTAACAAATTTTTCAAGAGTTTTATTGTTTAGGCTAAGGATTTCTTTTAAGCTTTGTTTTTTCAGATCACCTATTATATAATCCTCAATAAATTGACATGGTCTAACAGTTCCATCAGGGTATATACTGATTGTTTTCCTTCCACAATCACCTTGAGCTTCTATCATTCTTAGATATTTGAGAAAATCCTCTTTATTATTTGCAATCATGTCTGCAATATATATTCCAATAAAGTTTCCTCTAACTAGTTGGATTTCTAATTTTGTTTTATATTCCTTTGCTTTTTCAATAAGTTCCTTTGCCAATCGAATTAATTGATCATTTGTAGGTAAATCTGAAACTATATTAACTGCACGACCTATCGTATCTAACAAATATAATGATACTCTTTTAGCATTGATTTTTGCTGCGAAATCTATCATCCTTGGTATTTCTGAAATATTATATTTTGTTATGGTAGTTCTTATTCCCACATCTATACCATATTTAATTGAGTTTTCAATACCTTTCATTGTTAACGAAAATGCACCTTCATAACCTCTAAATTTATCATGATATTCTGGATATATGCTGTCAAGTGATATGCCAATATAATCATAGCCGAGTTCTTTTAATTTCTTTGCATTTTCTTCAGTTATCAATGTTCCGTTACTGCTTAAACCAAGCTTAGGTCTTTTCCTATGAGACAATATTTCTGATAATTCCCAGAACTCTTTCCTATATAATGGTTCTCCTCCTGTAAAAATTACTAATGGAATTTCAATTTTTAATATTTCATTCGCTATCTCAATTAATTTTTCTCTACCTAATTCTTCTCTTGTACTTTTTGACGATGCATCTATATAACAATGCACACAATTTAAGTTACACTTATAAGTTATATTCCAGAAAACAACTGGTCTTAGCTCATTAGAAAAACTAGAAGGCTTTTCTTTATTATAATGCCCTTTAATTTTTGAAGATACTGTACCTTCGCCAGTTACCATAACACTTATAGGAATCATCTAACTACACCTGGTTTTAAGTCAGCTAAACTGTATATAATCATGAGGTCTCTCGGATTACATTTTTCCTTTAAAGTGTTAGCCATATCTTCTATTTTCTTTTTTTCTGTAGCATGAACCATAGCATAGCTTACATGTTTCCATTTTCCTTCTGGTATTGATTGTCTTAAGACAACATGTGTTGAAAAACTCATTGATGCTGCACATTCACATATTAATTCTTCATTACCATTAGGTTCCATAACTACCATACCATTTTCCTTAAATCCGAGTTTTTCTCCATCCAAAGCAGCCCCAGGGTCAGCTAAAACACCCTTTTCTAATAACTTCTTTATTATATATTCAAGCTCTTCTTCCTTTAAATCATATTTCTTTAAAACAAAATCATAAGGCTTTTCATTTATAGGAATACTTCTTATAGATAATGGAAAATCCTTATCAATGCCTAAATCTTTCAATAGTGGAGGATGTTCAGGTAATAATGCGTATTTCCCAGCCTTAGAGACTCCGTTTATAATATCATACTTAACACTTAATTTATAGGTTCTTTTAGAAAGTAAAACAACATAAGATTTTGAATTAGACTCTTTGGTCATTCTTTCCGCTAAATTAATCAATTCTTCGTTGCTAGCTCTCTTAGCAACTATCCAAACATTATAAATCGGGTGACTTCTTAAATAACTATGAGTAACGAGTGGATCCTTCATAGCTATTTCAGCTAATTTTTTGTAATTTTCGCCCGATTCAAAAGCTATTAAAGCTGCCTCATTACCTTGAGCCCTAAAATTATAGTAGAAGCCAATTCTCTTTATTATACCATCTTTTTTTAAATTGTTTATTCTTTCTAATAAATCTTGTAACCCTATTCCTACTTTATTGGCTATATCATCATATGGTCTAGCATGCAATGGGAAATCATATTGCAATTCCATTAAGATCTCTTTATCAATTTGATCCATAACATTACCCTCAAGTATCATAACTTAAACCATAATTTTTTAATATTTGTTCATAATCTCCTGGGTTGTATAAACATGATGGGTCTTCATCTAATGGATCTCCAGTATAAGCAAATGATCTTGCTCTGCTACCCCCACACATATTTTTGAATTCACATAACCCGCATTTTCCTTTTATTTGAGAAGATCTCAATTTCTTGAAAAGCTCTGAATTTCTATAGATATCTATTATGCTTCTGGTTTTTATATTTCCAGCCGGATATGGTAGAAAGCCGCTTGGATATACATAACCATCATGAGACACAAATACTATGCCCCTACCATCTCTAGTGCCATGAGTTTCTGCCTTACTTTCATTCTTTGGTTTTCCTAACTTCTCTCTTAATCTGCTAACAAGATCGTAATAGAGTTTTCCATGTTTTATTATTTTTTCATGATCTATACCTTTTCTTTCTAGAGATTTATAAAGCCAGGTAACCCTTCTAAATATTGGTCCTTCTGAAGTCCTTATTGTTATATTATACTTACTGGCTTCATATAAAAAAGATGAGACATCTTCCCATTCATTCTTAGTCAAATCTTCATCAAATTTACCTCTTCCAACAGGTATTAGATAAAAAACTTCCCATACTCTTACATTCAACCTATTTATTAACAAATCAACCATATCTGGAAGTCCTTCTACTGTTGATTTCATAACGGATGTATTTATTTGCACTTTTATTCCTTTTTCGTTCATTTTTCTAACAACTTCAATAGATCTGTCCCATGTTCCAGGAATACCCCTTATTTTATCATGTATTTCTTTATAAGGGGAATCAATGCTTATAGAAACAGAAGATACTCCATATTTTGAAATCTTCTCTATTGTATTATCATTTAATAGAGGGGTAACGCTTGGAGATAAAGCAGTAACAATTCCTTTCTCTTTCGCATATTCTATTAGTTCCCATATATCATTTCTCATTAAAGGATCTCCACCCGATAAAACCAATATAGGAGAAGGTCTTCCAAATTCAGATATTTGATCAATTAGTTTTATACTTTCTTCGTGGCTTAATTCATTTGGTAGGGGTTTTGTTATGGCTTCAGCTCTACAGTGTTTACATGCAAGTCCACATGCTTTGGTGGTCTCCCAAAATATTAGTATAGGTTTTTCATCCATAGGCCACTCTCTATGACTCATAGCTTATCCCATAGCTGTAAATACTTTCTAAATAAATATTAAGTAGTATATGTTTATATAGACTTGTATAATTATTACTTAGATTTTTGTCTCATCTTTATTATTTCATCCGATATTAAACTTAATATTTTTCTTTTACTGCCTTTTTTTAATATAATTACCCTTCTAGTTTGCTCATACCATAATTTAGGATATTTCTTTTCTTCAATTATTGGATTTAATCCCAACTTTTTAGTTACTGTTATAATTTCTTCGATGCTCGGTTTTGTTACAGCTTTATTTTTTGGAATTTTTCTACCATTATTTCTAGATAAGCTTGAATCTAAATAAGCAGGCCAAATTACAAATTTATCTTCCTTTGGCATAAAACATAACCTACTCTGCCTGCTGCATTAATTGTTTTTTCCTTATAATTGACAACTTTACTTCCTTTCTAAGCCAAAGTTCCATTAATGGACATGTTGACGGTTCATAATATCCACCCAATCCGCATTCATCAATATGAGGACATGTTGTACATGGTATGTCCAAAATTGAGGATAGGCTGATGTTTAATAGCTTTGATTCAATTGGTTTTTCTGTTATAAATAACCTGTAAGTTCTCCTTCCATTAACAATTACTTGTTCCCTTTTAATTAAACCTTTCTTAGCTAATCTTAAAACAAGTCTAGACCCTTCCCTGCTATCTAATCCCATCATTTTCCAAAGTTCGCTTTGCAACACACCATCTTTATGGTTCTTTATTGTTTCCAATGCTGCTTTTTCTACTTCATCTGAATTACGCGGCAATCTATCATGCACCTCAGTCATATTAGCCTGGTTTTAGATACACTACTCACTAAATATAGGATGACTAAAAGATTTATATCTTTAGTATTTCGTGTATTAATAATATATTAATTAATCTTTTAAAGCTCTTTTTTATTAATATAACATAAAAATATAATTAAAAACATTTTATTAACAAATTAAGTATTTTGCTTATAATTAAAAACATTTTATTATCCCCTAGCTTAATTTTTAGTATATGATTAACTATAGGGTGAGTATTGATGGAAAATCCAATAAAAGAGGCAAAAAAGATTTTAGATGAAACGATCGAATTAGCAAAGAGAATATATGGAAAAAGATGGATGAGAGAATTAAACTCCATAGAGGATAGATTTGGAGGAGATCCATATGATGTTTTAGATTTTCTTAAAAAAGAGGCTGAAGCTAAAGGAATTAAAATTGAAGAAAAACAAAATGAGAATAATGCAAAATGATTTTTCTTTTATAATGAAAATTAACTTATATTTTAAAGATTTCAGTATATTAGTATAGGTTTGTCATTAAATTATATATTCAATTAAAATGGGCTTTATTAAAAGGGCTTAAAAAATATAATTCTAGTATACCTTTCTTTGTATACATTTGAACTCATAAAAATTTCATTATAGATTTTTCGTTTGTTTCAATTGTGTTAAAGCATAAAATACACCAGTATTACTCTTACTAAAAGGGATTTATAATAAGAAAGGGGAGGTATTATTGCCGGTTCCATCAAATAAAAAACTCGAATTACTTGGAAAGCCGAGAAATATAATATTTAACTATATCTTAGTAAATATAGAAAATAAAGGTTTAAAACTGAAGATAAATAGTAACGTTTATGATAGCAAGTTTAATCTTATAGGTAAAATAAGCGATATAATAGGAAATGTAAACAAACCATACGCTGTTGTAAAGCTTAGCAAAGATAAAATTAATATGAATGATGTGTTTTTTGTTGAAGTAAAAAGGTATTGGAACCGGTATCATAAGAGGTGAAACTTATGGAAAGATGTCCTAAATGTGGATCAAGAGATTTGGTAACAACACCAGAAGGTAAAGTTGTTTGCCAAAGATGTGGTATAGTGATAGATGAAAACTTATTGGTAGACAAACCAGAATGGAGGTCATATAATGAGAAAGGTATACAAAATACAAAAGGTGTTGAGAGGGCTTCTCAAGGAACAACTTATTTAAGACATGATAAAGGAGATGGCGTTATAACCTTTGTTCCGCCGAAAGTTAGAAATCATTTGAAATCATTAAATAATAGAAGGCTGAGCATGAAACATGCAACATCGAGACAAGAAATGCCTAGGATAGCATTATTTGTTTTAGCAAACAAAGTAAGTGATTATTTTAACTTATCCCTACATCCTAGAGAAACTTTAGGATATATACTACATAAATATGTTGAAAAAAATGGAAATTCAGTTGGTAAAGACAAAGAGGCTATAGTTGCTGCAGCTCTTGCTAAAGTTGTGGAGGTTTATAATTTAAATATATCTCAATCAGAAATAGAAGAATTTATGGGTATAGATAACAACAAAATATGGGAAGGGAAAAAGAGACTGAATGACCTTGGTATATTACAAGAATTTAGATATATAGAGGCACAAAAAGTTAATTATGCTGATAATAAGGACAGAATGTTAACAAGGGTAGTAACTTACATAAATAGAATTGTTTCAACATTAAATTTAGATCAACAAGTAATAGAAGAATCGATAAGATTTGTCAATAATTCTATAATGTCAGGAAAAACGCTTTATGGTAAAAAGCCTGAAGCTATAGCTGCTGCTGCAGTATATTTAATATCAAGGCTAAACGGTTATGATATTAGTCAAAAGGAGATAGCAAATTCCGTATCTATTAAGGAATCTACTGTTAGAAAGCTTTACAAGTTCCTTATAGGAAACATGGCAGTTGTGGTTTACCTTTAATTATTTTTACATTTTCTCCTTTTAAACTTAAAATGCCAGTATTACCTTTTGGTGTAAAAGTTGCTAGATATAATAATCATGGTCTCATCAATATTTATAATATTAACAATAATTTCAATAATATTATATCATAATTCTAAAAAGATATTGCTACAAAAAAGAAAAATTTCTAACAACTTATTAAAAAATTTATACCTAAATTTAATAGAATGGTATGTAAAATCAACAAAAAATAACTATTCTGATTATGCACAGCTCTTATTAGATAACAAAGACAACATAAATATACTAAGGCTCAGCAGAATTTTAAGAAGCATCAAATATTGTCCAAAGGATTCAGAAACTTTATCTATATATCTCAGCAAATTAGGCCTTTATGAAGATGTAATAATGTTGTCAGCAAAAGGTTGTAGTGTATCTTCATCAGCCTTAATTGAGTCTAGAAACGCATTGTTAGCTTTAGGAATAACGAAATGGGAAAACGAAGCTTCAAAAAAACTGGGCAAGGAATCTATATTATCTAACAAAGCTGATTTAATTTCACTGTATTGTTCTGAAAATAAAATTTATGTATATATAAACGATAATGAAATAGAAATACCTCCTAAAGGATCTGAATGGAGGATTGGAAATCCAAAGGAAGGTCTTGAACTATTATTATCGTCTGCAAAACCTTCAAAAGTTATATATTGGGGTGATTGCGGAAGAAGTTTAGACAGTTATAACAAAATTAATGCCAAGAATCTTTATTCAATAGCATTTCCAGATTCTGAACTGTCATTAGTTTCAGCATATTATCATTTGTTAATACCTTCATCAACTACTCCAGCTAAAGCAGTTTATTATATATCTCTTATTTCTAAAAAGATTATGAATCAGTTAGGTATAGAATGGAAAAACATGCCAGAAGATGTTAAAAATGCAGAATATCTTCCCGATACTCAAATTCCAAAATTGGAAGATAATTATTTTATAGTAACTGATAAGCCAAGACTTATTTACCCTATTTGGAAACCTTACATTTTAAAGCAGTTGCCATTAACTGGTAATTCATGGGATTACGCAGCAAGAGTTTCAATTGCATCGTTAAGAGCAAGACATGGCGAAATAACAAAGGCCGCAACAATAAAAAGAGGTAATGAACTTGATAAATCATTACCATACTTAATAATAGGTAACATAATAAAAAACAAAGAACTAAATAATAATGAATCATATCAAATAGAACCTTGGGATCTGGACTGTGTGGAAAAAATTGATAAGGTAAAATTGGATTGCATAGAAAATAATGAAGATTGTCTATTTATGCATGGATTAACAATTTGGGAAAAAGAGATGATAAATATAGGTGCTAATATACCTTGTAAAAAAGAATATAAATACAATGATCCTAGGGGTATTCAAATAAATAATGAATCAAATATTAAAGCTAAGGAAATAGTTACAGAAACATTTATGCACCCTGAAATTTCAAAAAAATTAAATATATTAGCCTCTTCAAAAACTAAAATAAAGGTGTTATCTACATCTAATGAAATTAAAGATCCAATCAAAGCTGCGGAATCTGCATTAAAATTACTTGGTAACGAAGGCAAAAAACTTATTATTACACCAAATGATGCTCTAGCAAAAATTATTAGCAATGCTATAGACGGAATATATATAAGCAACATCAATGACTCCAATATGTGGTTTATTGATAATAAAATTGGAGTGATTTCGTGGGAGAAAAATTTAATGTTTCCAGAAATTTCATCGTTTGCAAATGATATTGTATTAATGTTTCCAGAAAGAATAGTAAACAATGTTAGTTATGATGGAAAAGGGTATTACGATTTTTATACATATAGAACTTTAGAGATTGCCTCAAAATATGGAGCCAAAACAGTATCAAGGGCTTTATCATTATATGAAAATAAGGATTTTGTAGATCTCATTGAACCTAAGCAAGGCATAAATGTAAAAAAAGATGTAAACTATAATTATATTCTAGAGGAAGTCAACTCTTACTTTAATAAACTTTGGAAATCAAAGCCGAGACCTTATCAGGAAACTAGTATATCAACTTTCCTTAAAATGCTTGAAAAAGGCAATCCAACAATAGAAATAGTAATTTTACCAACTGGTGCAGGAAAAAGTGCTATATTTCAAATAATTTCAAAAATACTTCAAGACTCTAGTTTTGGAGGATCAGCCCTAATTGTTTCTCCATTAAAAGCCCTAATACATGATCAGGTAGAAAATGCTAAATCAAGGGGGTTTAAGACTCTGTATATAGATTCGAGTATACCTTTATCAAAAAGAATAGACGCTATAAAGTCTACAAAAGCTGGTTACTTAGACTTTTTATATATAACTCCAGAAAGGTTTGGAACTGATATTATTGATGATATATTTGAAAAAGGCAATCCATCTTTAATAGTTTTAGATGAAGCCCATACCCTTTCTAAATGGGGATTCAGCTTTAGACCAAGCTATTTATACATGGCATCTAAGTTGCAGAAAATTAGAAACAATGGATATCCACCAATTATAGCATTAACAGCAACTGCACCAAGAGATGTAATAAACGATATATTAGAAAGTTTAGGATATGATCATAATGAAGCAGAAATACATAACATCTCATTAAAAACTGAAGAAACGTTAAATATTGACTATAATGGTAAGCCAAAGGTTTTAATTGCACCCACTATAAGAGATGAATTAAAGTTTGATGTAATACCAGTTCCGGAAAAGGGTGAAGATAGAGTTAAAATTTTAGCAAGCAACGCAAAAAGTTTAATTGAATTTGCAAACAATTTTAATGAACCTTGGCTTGGTTTAATTTTTGCCCCTTATGTAGAAAGTAAAAATGCATGGTGGTTTAATGCTGAAAATTTATCAAAATGGCTATCTGATGAACTAAATTTAGATATTTTATTTTATCATGGGAAATTAAATGAAAAAAAGAGAAGAGAAATTGAAAAAGTTCTATCAGAATCTTCAAAAACAGGGAAAGGACCAAGAATTTCCGTTGTTACAAAAGCCTTCGGTATGGGGATTGATATACCGAATGTAAGATGGATTATACATAGTATGCCTAGTGAAAGCATAGAAGATTTTTATCAAGAATCAGGAAGGGCAGGCAGGGATGGAAAAGAAGCTAGAATTATTACACTTTATAATCCAAACGATATTATAAGAAGAAAATCATTAGCTGAAAAATCAGCAATTAGAGCAAGTGGAGTTCTTAAAGTATATAATAAAATACTAGCGTACAGATCCTTATTAGCTGAAAAGGCAAGTAAGGTTGAAATTATACCTATACCATTAGATGTTCTAACAAATGATGAGTGGGCTGCAGTAAGGTATTTGGATGTATTAAGAAATGCTGGAGTATTAGATTATTCTTTAGTAAGAGGACCATTAAAAGCCTATGAAGCAAATAAAAGAGAAATAGAATTAATCTATGGATGGTGTGTACCATTAGAAAAAGGCTATTGTTTAGCCAGAGGAGGATTAGAAAAAATAAACAATGAATTCAAACCTATAGATGTTATGACGGCTTTATGCGAATTAAACAGTAGCAAATACGAAGCATTAATTACTTTGGGAAAGGAAAAGGGCCTATCTAGAGATTACTGCGAAAAATCAATTGTGTCTGATTATAATAAAAACTTAATTGCATTAATAACTTTATCACCAGGGGAAAAGAGGCAGGCTAAATTTTTAGATCATGAAGTTTTTAATGAAGTATTAAGATTCTCTAATAGAGAGATAGAAAAAATTGAAGAAATACAAAAAATAATGGAAGAGGCTATTGCAATAAGATCTAGAAACGGTTCAAATAGCGTAGATCCTTTAATCAAAAAAAGAGTTGAAGAATATTTAACAAGAGACTCACAAAAACCTGATTACAAAAAAATTAAAGATTTAGGCAATGTTATTGAATGTACACCATTAAAAGGATGTGCTGAAAGAATAGCTCAAACAATATCTGATATGGAGAGAACTTTTGGAGATAAAAATGTAACAATTGCTATTAATTCTTATGATTCCCTAGACGTAGTTGAAAAAGAATATAGAAAAATAACTGGCATGACTCCAAAGTTTTCTAACCAAGCTTATAAAAAGATTTTGGCTTATATTAACAAAGGAAAAGAGGAAAAACTTATGGACTATGGATATTTAGTCTTTATAGTTAAAAAGAATAATAGAAATGAAATATTGATGGATTTTCTAAATAAATATAAATATGCAGCATCATATTTTTACAAGTATTAAAATGGTAAGGAAGGTATTACTACGTATTAACCTCTAAGTTTTTATTTTGTATAGTTAATTAGTGAAGGTGGTATAGATATGTCTCTTCAAGCTTTACAACAGGTGTTTAGTTCAATCGTATCTCATATACCAGGATTACCAGTAAATGGTGTCAGCTATTACATAGCTTTTGCTGGATTAGCAATATTGTTAACTTTTGTGATTGCAGGAGTTATAATAATGCTAGCTAAAGCTTTCAAAGCTACATGGAATTTAACACCATCAGGGTTTTTAAAGTTGCTACTAGCACTAGGAGTAGTGTTAATAATTATCGGTATTGTTGTTCCATAACTACCTTAGATTTTTCTTCTAGCAAAATGCGTTTTCTTTTAAGTATCTTTAATCTAACAAAGTCCTCTCTCATACGTTCATCCAATACTGCTGTTATATACTTTATAGTCTTAATGTAACTAGGTAATATAACATAATCTAAAGCATTTATTAGCCTTTGAGTTTCCTTGAGTTCATCTATTAGTCTTAATATGGTTTCTTCATACATCGCTAAATTAAGGATCGATGGAAGCAAATTCTTTAACATTATATAAGATATAGTTAAATCAGGTGAACTTCCTGGAGGGAGAGAAGGAATGGCGAGGGTTTCCATTTTAGGTGTAAAAGTAGGTGTTCTAACTGAATATAAAACCCTCATACCCGTTTTTACAACAAAACTTTCAGGAACTGATGATGCATACAAATTCACTTTTGATATTCCTTCATTGGCCATACCTCTATAATAAGTTGTGAATAAATCAACTGTATTTTTAAAAACTTCATTTTGATATTTATTGTAATCTTCAGCAGTACTTCTAATGTAGTGTAATAATACCTCCCTTTTTTCTTCCATAACTTTCCTAACTCTTTTTATCATAGCATAATCTCTTTTCAGTCGTATTAAGTTTATTTTTGTTGGTAAAGTTCTACGTGGATCTACACTCAACTCTAAACTCCCAGCTATTTAATGCAACAAATATATTTAAGTTTTTAAATATTGTTATTTATTATAAAGTAATATTATTTTAAAAAAACTATTAATCTTTTATTATAACATAAAAAATGATGAATTATGAAACTAGAATTAGGCCAAGGGAAAAACCAAATCGTAATTACACCAGAGAGTGAGGAAGATCTATGGAACTTAATGCTTATACTAAGAAAAGGAGATTATATTTATACAAGAGTTTTAAGAGACGTTTCAACAAAAAATTCGAAAAGCAAAGAAAGAAAACCAATAGATATAAAGTTAAGGATAGAGAATGCCGAATTTCAACCCTTAACTGGCAAATTAAGAATTTTTGGAGTCATAGAGGAAGGTCCAGAAAGGTTTGGAGTAAAGGGAAGGCATCAATCTGCATACATTTCTTTAGGTCAGCAAATTGTATTAGAAAGGCAAGAAGAATGGGATGAAAAAACTATAAACAAATTAAAATCGAGTGGCCCAAAGGGTAAAGGTTTGATAGTTGCTATTGATTATGAAGAATATGCTATTTCTCTCATAACATCTCTAGGGGTTTATAATATTGAAAGCAACAGTATATATCTCAGCGGGAAAGATGATCCTAATAGGGAAAATGAAGTCGATTCATTAATAAATGATCTAGCCAATAGAATTATAAATTATCTATCAAAAGAAAAAGCAAATGTTTTAATTATTGCTGGTCCAGGAAATTTGAAAGATAAATTATCAGAAAAAATAAAAAGTATGGTAAATGTCAAGATAATAATAGATAACGTTTCTAATGGTGGAATTGCTGGTATTAATGAAGTCTTAAGAAGGAAATCTATTATAGACGCATTAAAAGAATTTTCATCGATAAAATCTCAAGAAATTCTTGATGAATTTATGATGCTCGCATCAAAAGACAGGGATTTGATAGCATATACATTAAATGAAGTATATAATGTTGCGCAATTAGGTGCTATTGATAAGATTGTAATATTAGACAAACTTATTTATAGCATAGACGATAATGAGAGGACTCTTGCTGAAAAAATACTTGAATATGCAGAGAAAACTAGAGCTGAGGTCGTTATAGTAACAGAAGACTCTATTGTTTATCCCATATTATCTAACTTTGGTGGAGTTATAGCAATACTAAGATATAAAATTCCTAGAGAAAGTTTTAAAAATTGATATTAAATTAGCCATTAATCGAATTTATAATAAAATCAAGAGTTTTTCTACTTAATGTTGCTATTACATCACCTATCACGTTAACATTATTTGCATCGACATCGGAATCTTCTCCTTTTGAATTAACAACAAATCCATTACACTCTCTAATAAACCCTATAGCAGCTGCAACATCAACATTCCTTAATTTACCTCTCAAATCAATAAAAGCATATGATCTCCCAAGACCAGTATAAATTAATTCTAGAGCAGAACTTCCTAAACTCCTTATTTTTAAGCCCGGCCTTTTTGTTATAAACTTAGCAAGTTTAAATGCCTCTTCTTCTTTTTCTAAATAAGCAAACAAGATTTTTGATTCTTCTTTATTAATTTCAATCTTATTGTTACCTTCGAAACAACCATTTCCCTTAGAAAAAGAAAATGGTTCGCCATTAAAATAAACTGGATATACAACGCCTGCAATAGAATTGCTTACTTTTTTCTTATTTGGGGGTATTACTGCCAATGAGACAGAACTCCAAGGTATGCAATTCTCATAATTGATACTTCCATCCAAAGGATCTAAAATAAATGTATATTTACCATTTCCTATGACATTAGATTCTTCAGTCACAATTTTATAATCTATGCCGTAACTACTCAATGCTTCCGCAATAATTTTTTCTGATTCTAAATCTGCCTTTATTGTTTCTCCCTTAATTAATTTTATTTCATCTTTATTACAAAAATTTTTCCTCAAATACTTAATAGATTGATATGTAACATCTATCATAATTTTTCTTAATTCTTCGCCATCGTACATCTTTTACTCCCATTTTTAAAAGAATTTTGACTTTAAATTTTATTCTGCAGCATATATGTTTGCATTCTTTCCTCCAAAGAACCTCTTATACATGTAGATGTTCAAAGCCATAATTACGCTATAAGAAATAAAAGGAATTATAATTAATGATTCATCCATGAAAGGAGATGCTACAAATGTTCCTATTGATGAAAATCCTAATCTTGAACCTTGATTGATACCAGAAATTCTTCCTCTTTCTTCTGGTGGAACCATGGATAACATAGCTGATTGCTGTATAGGTATTGCTATTACTCTTAATGCCGGGAAAACGATGTATATACCTAAAGATACAGGTAATATCCTAATAAAGGGAAATAATATCATTAAAGGTATAGTCAAACCCCTTGTTATGTATATGCTTTTTAAGAATCCTATGCTTTTATCTATTTTAGGAGCTAAAAGCATTGAAAAAGTGGCTAGTAAAGAAGCTATTGTTGTATATATACCCATATTTGTTCTAGAGACATCATATAATACTATAAAAATAGGTATAAGAAATGGAGTTATGATTCCGTTTGATAGGCCGTTTAATATACCTGTTATAGAAAATTTTAATGTTATACCACTAGATTTCATTTTTATAGATTTTGCTCTGATATTTTGACTTTTTATTAAATACACAAAGATTAGAGGAATTATACTAAAAGATAGAGCTAATTCTAGCTCAAATCTGTAAGAAAATATTCCTCCTAATAAAGTACCTCCAGCAGCAGCTATATTTGCAAAAAACGAAAACAAAGAAATTAATGTTGTTCTATTTTTCCTTGATGTGAAATCTGCAATTAATGTATTTTGTATTGGTGCTGTTGAACCTCCTATGCCACCTCCAGCCATGGCCCCAGTATTGCTTATACCTCCAAGAATTGCTGAAATTACTGCAGTTGCAAAATTTATTTTAATTAATAATGCAAATATTGATATTACTAATAAAATTGAAGATAAAAAAAGGCTGTGCCTCCTACCTATTAAATCAGCTAAATAGCCAAATATGATTGAAAATAAAGCTGTAGCTAAAGCAGCAAAAGCATATATTATGCCTAAAGTTGATAAACTTAGATGAAGGTATTTTAAAGCTACATACGGATAAACTATCGATATGATACCAGCAGAGACACTTCTCATAATCCTAATGAAACCCAAATAGCTAAGCGAATTTTTGAAGTCATTTTTGGCTTCTATATTTGGCATTTTTTCACCGGTTATATTTATAAGAAATACGTATAAATATTTTATATTAAATATGGCACACCTTTTTTACAAATAATAGAATCTTTACTTATTATTTTTCCAGAATCATCTAAAAGACCATAATAATATGCAACAGTAGAAGACATAGCGGCTGAACCGTTTTCGTTTTTAATTAGCACCATTTTTTTATAATTGTTTTCATTTTCCTCAGGATAGTCAGAAATGCATGCAGAAGAAATTCTAATGCTTTCATCAAACCTATCAATTTTGATAGCTATTACGTTAAATGTACCAATAAATGCTCCAATATCTTTAATATATTTATTAATTTGATATAAAATCATATCTATATCTTTATCAAACTTAGAAAACAAAAGACCTAATACTTCACTATCTGTATAAAGTTTTGGATTTACATTAACCTCTTTAGATATTTTATATTTATCTACAACACCGTTATGAGCCAAAACAATTAGGCTGTTTTGGGTATGAACCAAGTAGGGATGGGAATCTATAAAACCCCTTATAGGCTGATCTTTAGCTGCTAGTCTTGAATGAAAAATTGCATAATATTTTGATTCATCAATTAAATTAATTGATGCCTTATCATCAAATATTGGTTTACTGCTTTTATAATATAATGAGGTTTCAGGATTTGTAATATAATATCCCCATCCAGTATTATGCTTTATCCCATTATAAAAAATATCTTTTTTTGACGCATTAATCAATGATTTATACAAACCTTCTATCATGTTTTTATTTGAGTTCGAAATAAATAGCCTACACATATTACTCCTCCCATTTTCCTACTTTCAATGCCAAGAACAAATATATTAATGTTTCAAACAATAATATCAGCAATAACTCATAATTTAAACTACTTTTAACCATAAAAATTTGCAACAAAATTGATGCTGGAGTAGCTGGAGATATCATAAGTGGTATAATTGCGTATTTTGGTAAAAACGTATAAGGATAATATAGAGGTGGCAGCATAGTTAATATGACTGATAAAAAAGATCCAACACCCCACGAGTTTCTCATATGCGATACTCTGCTGCCTGTCATATAAGCTAAGCTCGTAGAAGCAATCATAACAACTATAGAAATTAATATTATTAATCCTAAAAATATCAAATTAAATACATTATAAACAAACCCAAAAATAATATATAAAAGCAAACCAGGTAATGAATACAATAAATTTCCTAATCCTATACCGAGTAAGTACTCTATTGGTGTTACATCAGCTGCTATTAAAAGCTCCTGTAATTTCAATTCCAATTTAAAAAATGACGTATCTCCTATTGCTGTTAAAGCATTTCCAGTAATTATAGATATTATTCCACCTAATATTGCATATTGAATTAAGTGACCTCTACTAACAATATAAATAAAGAACATAAGAGAAAGAGGCAAGGCCAAATATGAAAGAACATAATAAAATCCTCTTTTTATAGATGAATAACCATAAAACCAAATAAAAGCTAGAACAAACCTCCAATTGAATTTAACTTTCTTCAATCTCAACACCACTTAAAATCAATACATCCTCTAAGCTTACAGGTTTAACAGAAACCTTGACTCCATTGTTAAGATTTGTCTTACTTATTATTTCTTTTGCTTCATCTGGGGTTAAATAAGAGATCTTTAAATCTCCAATGCTTATTTCTCCTATACCTTCAACCCTTACTTTTCCCTTTAAAGGTTCTATCAATTCATTTAAGTTACCAACTTTCAATGCCTTCCCTTTATCTATTATAGCTATTTGGTCACATAGAGTTTGCGCCTCTTCCATGTAATGTGTTGTTAAAATTACATTCCCTTTAAGTTTCCTTATAGCACCCCAAACTTCGAGCCTCGATATCGGATCTAACCCTACAGTTGGTTCGTCTAAAAATATTACATCAGCTTGAGAAGCTAATGCCATTGCAACAAAGATCTTTCTTTTCATACCTCCTGATAATTCATCTGTAGGAGTTTCCATAAACTCTCCTAGACCAATTTCTTTTAAAGCCATACGTGCTAAATTAAATGATTCTCTTATTGAAAAACCTCTTGATGTTAAATACATAACCAAATGTTCCAAGGGGGATGAAATTCCAGCTGGTTTGACTTCTTGAGGAATGCTACATATAATTTTCCTTAATTTATGCCTATCATTAATAACATCATAACCTAAGACTCTGGCATTTCCTGAGGTTTGCTTCAATTGAGTTGAAAGAATTTTAACTAGCGTTGTCTTACCTGCTCCATTTCTACCTATTATACATGATATCCTTGAATTCAAAGTCAAATCAAGCTCATCTAATGCTTTAACTCCATTATTATAGATTTTAGTCAGTTTTTCTGTTTCTATTATGTTACCCATTTTTCCCCCATTGAATATTTATTTTTACAATATATATATTTTGAGCTATATTCAATAAGCTTTTTATCATTAAATTGTTAACATATATAAGCGTGCGGGTAGGGTTGGAGGGCTCGCCACCCTTTAACTCCGAAGGCGTAACGCGGGACCAGTAATCTTGTTAAGTTACCAAACGTGATAGAAGGTCCCCATAGTAAGATGAACTCCGCTCCGTGGAGTTTGCATAGGTTGGGGATCTGTCGGAGGACAGATACCTACAACCCTAATCGGGAGAACCTGGCCAGGCCCGGAAGGGAGCAACCTGTGCCCGAATGCAAACGTTCACGGCATGCGGAGAAGATTTACCATGGGGGTTAAAACCTCTATCACGTTTGGTAACTTAACAAGAAGCCGCACATCAAAAATATAATAACATTAATTTATTTTTCATATAAAATTTCTTATGAAAAATGGTTTAATATTCCTATATTTGATAGTTATATATGTGATAAACATAATTAAGGCGAAAAAATGAATCCAAGTAAAAGATATCTATGGATAGTTTCATTCATAACTTCTTTTGCTGCAATATTAACTCCCTTAGATAGCACTATCGTTAGCGTATCGTTACCTGTTATATCAAAGAGCTTAAACATGAGCTATGTTGAGACAATTTGGGTTCCTTTAGGGTACCTATTGGCTTTAACAGCTTTATTGCTCCCTTTAGGTAAGCTTTCAGATATTAAAGGAAGAAAGCCCTTGTTCACAAATGGATATCTAATTTTTACTATAGGAACTATAATGAGTGGTTTATCATTAAATGGTATAGAGCTCGATTTTTGGAGAGTAATACAAGGAATTGGAGCATCATTTATTTTAGCTGTAGGAGGGGCAATAATAACAGAAACTTATCCAGCTAATATGAGAGGAAGAGCATTTGGTATATGGTCCTTTGCCGTTTATTTAGGAACAACCATAGGTCCTGTTATTGGCGGATTAATAGTAAGCGTAACAACATGGAGATATATATTTTTTGTTACTGTCCCGTTATCATTAATCGGTTATATTTTATCAATAATTTATTTAAAAGAACCTAAAATCAGATCAAATATTAAAATGGATTATGTAGGATCTATATTATTAATATCCGGTCTACTTAGTATTATCTATGGTATAACTTTTGGATCTTTTATAGGATGGAACTCTTTTTCAATATTTATTTCATTAGTAGGTTTAATTATTTTTGGCCTATTTATTTTATATGAAAACTATTATAAAGAATTGTCTATATTGGACGTAAGCCTATTAAAAAACAACATTATGTTCACTGCAGGTAATTTGGCAGCACTGTTAAATTATACTGGTTATTTCTACCTATCTTTCTTTATATCTTTTTATATGCAAAGAATCCTCAACTTTTCACCATTACTAACTAGCTTGGCCCTAATATCATTATCCATATCTATGGTAATAATTTCTCCCATAAGTGGATGGTTGTCTGATATAATTGGATCTAGAATATTAGCGACTCTTGGTATGATTTTAATTATGATTGGCCTTTTATTGTTTATACCATTAGGTACAAAAGCAAGTGTTATAGATATATCATTAAGAATGATTCTTATAGGGATTGGTATGGGATTGTTTTCATCGCCAAATACAAGTGCCGTAATGGGATCTGTAAGCAGGGATAAATTAGGAGTTGCTTCTGGAACATTAAATATGATGAGATTTTTAGGACAATCCTTAAGCTTAGCTGTTGCAAGCTTAATAGTTTCTTCTTTTGTGCCGCACAACATTTTATCTTCAATATTTACAGGATTACAAATATCAAGCTTTGAAATCTCATCGGAATTATTCTTACTGGGCCTTAGAAGACTTTATTTAATATCTTCAATAATAATAGGCATTGGCGCAATTCTTTCTGCTTTAAGAAACAAGAAATAATTTTAAATAGAATGCTTATATTTATAAAACCCTCTTTGTAAAATGTAATTTGAGGGCCGGTAGCTCAGACTGGAAGAGCGCTCGGTTGGCATCCGAGAGGCCCCGGGTTCAAATCCCGGCCGGTCCATTTGACCGGTCTGGCATTTAAATTTTCACTGTCAATAATTCTAAAAAGATATAAACAATTGACATTATTATTAAATAAAAGGGGTGTAAATGTCAGTAAACAGCAACATGAAAGCTTGGATTTTATCGATTGGAAATGAATTGTTAATTGGAAGAATTGTTAATACAAATGCTTCTTGGATCGCTAAACAATTAACTTTCTTGGGAATAAACGTAACCAGAATTATAACTGTTCCTGATATAATAGATGAGATTGTTGAAGAACTAGAAAGAGGATTAAAATATGCAAATATTATTATAACAACTGGAGGGTTAGGTCCAACTTATGATGATAAAACATTAGAAGCAGTTGCTAAAGCTACTAAAAGAAATCTTGTTTTAAACAGCGAAGCGCTAAACATGATATCAATGAAGTTTTCAAAAGGTAACTTACCCATGACTAAAGAAAGAGAAAAAATGGCATACATGCCTGAAGGAGCTATCCCTTTGAAAAATTCAGCAGGAACAGCGCCTGGATCTTATCTAGAAATAAATGGAAAAATAATTATTTCATTACCTGGAGTTCCTAAGGAAATGGAAGCAATATTTGAAGAAGAGGTTATTGATAGAATCAAAAAGATTATACCTCCTATTTTTGTTATTGAATGCGGATTCAAAGTTGAGGGAGTTCCTGAGTCTTCATTAGCCCCAATACTTGAGCAAGTCGATAAAAAATTCTCTAATTTATATATAAAAAGCCATCCTAAAGGAATAGAAGTTGGAGGTCCAATACTAGAAATCAAAGTACTTGCATCCGATAAAGATAAAAATAAAGCAAAAGAAATTGCGGAGAGTGCTTTAAAAATTGTCAAAGAACAAGCAGAAAAACTTAAAGGAAAAATATCTGAGGAGTATTGTTAACCAACAAATAATATTAACATTAGTTATAGCACTTTTTGGAGCTTTTTTAATCATATTAAATAAATATTATAATAACAACGCATTGTTTTGGACAGGAGTTTCAACAATGTTAGCCTCACCATATATATCGTTTTACATAATTTATAAAATTTATAAAAATAAAATCTGAGCAAAATATTAACTTTAATTTTTAACTCTCCTTAACAATAATAACAAGGGTAATAAATATGTCAGAGCAAGTAAAGTCAAGCAAGAGGCCGCCAAATTTAGAAGTATCTGGAGATGAGAAACTGATAAGGAAGGTCGAGGAAGCATTAAAAGAAGTATATGATCCAGAAATTCCAGTTAATGTTTATGATTTAGGTTTAATTTATCAAATTGAAGCTAAATATGTTGATAACAAACCGAAAATAACTATTATTATGACTCTAACAGCAATTGGTTGCCCAGTTACAGGTTCAATATTAGCATTTGTTGAAGAAGCTATAAAAGATAAAATACCTGATGTTGATGATAATATAGATATAGAAGTAACGTTTGAACCGCCTTGGAATCCTGATATGGTAAGCGAGGAAGGAAGAGAATTATTAAAAGAAGTCTATGGATATGATGTTGTTGAAGAATGGAAGAAAAACTCTCAATATGCTCAATCTGGCCAATAATTATTTCAATTATTAACATTAATAGAAAAGACCAATATATATAAAATTTTTGCCAATTTTAAATTATTGGGGCAAAGAATGACAATTAAAAATAATTGGATTATAGGAATCGATGAAGCAGGAAGAGGCAGTCTTATTGGAGAATTAATGGTTGGATCATATGCCATATTAGAGAATAATCTAATTTTTCTGAAAGAGATTGGAGTTAAGGATAGCAAAGCACTTACGCCAAATCAAAGAGAAATGCTCTATGAAATTTTAATAAGAAATGGAAAGTTTTCTGTAACACCTATAAAACCGTCAGATCTAGACAAAAACAATATAAATATATTGGAGGAAAAAGCCGCTTTGCAAAATATATTGAACTTAAAGAAACAAATTGGAAACTTAAGCAATGTTAGTTCTATAATAATAGATAAATTTGGTAACTTAAGGATCTTGCATATAAAATTAAAACAAATGGGATTTAAGGGAAATTTAATTGTTGAACCTAAGGCCGATGTTAATTACTTAGTTGTTTCTGCAGCAAGTATAATAGCTAAGGTAATTAGGGACAGAAGATTAGATATACTGAGAAAAATGTATGGCATTAAGGGAAGTGGCTATCCTTCTGATCAAGAAACAGTTAATTATGTGCTTTCAGAATTGAAAAAAGGGAAGAAGCCAGAATATATAAGGTACTCATGGGAAACGCTAAAAGGCACAGAATTCTATATTAAGAAAAGTAAAAGAACTTCAAAATCTCTGCAAGAATTTATGAAATAGAGGTGGAAGAAACGAGCAAATTAGCTGTAAACAATAGGCCATTTGAAGCACTACTTAAATTTATGGATAATTATGGTTATTCTAAAATAGGGTCTAGGGAATGGTTGGAACTTGATAGATTAACAAGGCTCGGTTTCCAATACTTAGCTACTGAAACTTTAGTTAGAGAATATTCCTTTATAGAAGATGAAAGTTATCATGGCAAGGAAATTTATTCTCAGGAATGGAGAGGAAGCAAAAAAATAGTTCTATATTCAAATGGCCAAGAAAAAGCTGATGTAGTTATAAGTAGAAAGGTTAATCCCAGTATAAAATCATTATCTTGGAGATCTCTTCTTGATTTCCTTCCTCAACCTCCATTGCCATTATTTGTAATAGACATGAGTATGAAATTCATACATACACCAGAAGAATTAGCAAAACTTAGATTACAAATAGGTATAAGCTTATCAGTTCTAAGAGAATACTTATGGGATTCTCACCTAGCAATTACAGGTACAGATGAGGAAACGAGCAAATGGATTTTAGAGGTCTTAGGTTATAATAAAGTATCTATATCAAACGCAAGGCCTAGTGAAATACTATGGGGATTTGATGCAGACAAGGTAATAATATTAAGGCCTGACGCACCTAACGCATTAAAACCTGAAGATGTTTTAACTGCAGATGCTTTCCTTATTGGAGGGATAGTTGATAAAATACCTAGGCCTGGAATGAGTCGTATGCTTGATAGTTTAGTTCCTTGGGGAATTCCAAGAAGATTAGAGCTAAAAGGCTCAGTAATAGGTGTTCCAGAAAGAATTAATAGAATTATAGAAATTCTGTTAAAAACTAGATACATATACAATGGTGATATCACAAAAGCAATTATTTCAACAATGACTAAAAAAGATAGAATATCAAGAGCTTATAGAGAAATAATTAAAGATGCTAAAGAAGAGGGAGGAGTCAGATTTGTAACAAAGGAAGATTTTAATAAATTAAAATCTTGGCTTCCATTAAATTATGATGAATATTTGGAAGCCGCTAAAAGAGCTCATATAGAAGTAAGAGGATAATATTATTATAGGATATTAATGTTGATAAAAATTCATATAAAATTTTTAATTATCGATTCAATATAAGATAGGGAATTGAGTTGAAAAGTATTAATTTAAATGAATTTAAGGTTTCTATAATTGGTTCTGATAGCCTTGGTGTTAGATCATTAGCAACATTTGTTAATGTGTGCGGAAAAAATATAGGGATAGATCTAGGTGCATCTTTAGCACCTAGAAGATATGGTCTTCCACCTCATGAAATAGAAATAAATAAGTTAAATGAGACGTTAAACCAAATTGAAGAAAATTTAAAAATATCTGATATAATAATTATAACACATTATCACTACGACCATTATATTAAAGAAAAACCAGGTCTTTATTTTGGAAAAAAGTTATTCATAAAAGATCCGAACAAAAACATCAATAGAAGTCAATATTTTAGAGCTAAAGTATTTTTAAAAGAAAATAAAGTAGAAGAAAATGCCGAAATAAACATAGCTGATGGAAATTCATATAAAATTGATAATATTACCCTTGAATTTTCCAAAGCATTGTGGCATGGTGAAGAGAAAACCAAAGTTGGAAAACTAGTCATGGTAAGAATTCTTTGCAATGATAAATCAATAATATTTGGTAGCGATATACAAGGACCTGGAAATGAAGAAGCGCTAGAAAAGCTAATTGAATGGAAGGGGGCAGAACTTCTAATATTAAGTGGCCCACCTACGTATTTTGCAGGATATAAAGTTTCTCAGGAATCTGTTGAAAAAGGTTTAGAAAATTTGAAAAAAGTTATAGAAAATAAAGTTGCAAATATAATTGTAGCAGACCATCATTTACTAAGAGATACTAGGTACAAAGAAATATTAAAAGACCATTACAAAGTTGCAAAGGAAAATAACGTTTCATTATTAACAGCTGCTGAATTTATGGGATATGAGGTTCAGCAATTAGAAGCAAGGAGGAAAGAACTTTGGAAAAAATAGATATAATATTTCTAGAAAGTTCATTAGAAACTATTCCAAAAGAAATTAAGGGATCTAGTAAAAAAACAAAAACATATAACGAAATCCTAGATATTAACATACATTATAAAAATATGCTCAAGCTTAGAGATTTTTCCAAAAGAGGAAGACCTGATATAATACATTATTCTTTATTAAATATTTTGGAAAAGCCTTTTGTAACGAATGGGTATGTAAATGTTTACATGCATGTCTATGATGATAGAGTATACAAATTTAACAACAATATAAGAATACCAAAAAATTACGATAGATTTAAGGGGCTAATGGCACAACTCCTAAAATATAACAAAGTGCCTCCAGAATCAGAAGATCCTTTAATTTTTTTGGTATCAAAAAATTTAAATGAATTTGTTAAAAATCGAAAAATTTTATTGTTAAGTGAAAATGGAGAGGATTTCAATGTAGAAGGGGTAATTAATATTGCTATAAAAGAAGGATTAACAATAGGAATAGGGGCTTTTGCTCATGGAGATTTTAAACAGGAAATCGATAAAATTGCATATAAAAAGGCTAGATTATATAAAGGACTAAAATTAAAAGCATGGGATATTACATGCGCTATATCATCAAAATTAATGGAGATGGGAATTTTTTAAAGAAAATAAATTAACCTAAAACAGGAATTAAAATTGGGGATGCAAAAATGGCAAAGCTTTTTGGAACTGATGGAGTTAGAGGTATTGTAGGCGATCTAATGACACCAGAATTTTCGCTAAGAATGGGTCATGCTATTGGCGCCTATTTTGGAAAAGGTTCAAGATTATTAATAGGAAGAGATGTTAGACTTGGGGGAGATATGATATTAAGATCATTAACTTCTGGCCTATTAGCCGAAGGCGTAAAGGTATATGATTCAGGCCTATTACCTACTCCAGCGTTACAATTTGGTATTAAATCTTTAGGCTTTGATGGTGGAGTTATGATAACTGCAAGCCATAATCCGCCTGAATACAACGGTATAAAGGTTATATCAAATGATGGCATAGAAATACCTCATGAAAATGAAGATATAATAGAAAACTACTACTTTAATAATTATTCATCTAAAATGGAATGGAGGTCATTCGATAATGAGGTTAAAATTAAAGAAGATATAATCGATTTATATATAGATGGAGTATTAAGTCAAGTTGATGTAGAAAAAATTGCCAAAAAGAACTTTAGGGTTGTTATCGATTGTGCAAATAGTGTTGGCTCTTTGACTGCTCCCTTATTATTAAGAAAATTAGGAGTTAAAGCTTATACATTAAATTGTAATTTAGATCCTTATTTTCCTGGAAGAAATCCAGAGCCTAATGCCGATACCTTACAAAATACTATGAGTTATATTACTTTAGTTAAAGCAGATGCTGGTTTTGCGCATGATGGTGACGCAGACAGAGCAATGGTGTTAGATAATAATGGAAGAATTCAATGGGGAGATAGAACTGGTGCTTTATTAACAGAATTCTCTACCAAGATATGGAAAAACTATAACAAAAAAACCTATACATCTATTTCAAGCAGCAATTTGGTTGAAGAATATTTAAAGCCAAAAGGGATTGAAGTTGGATGGACACCTGTTGGGAGCGTTACAATTGCTAGAGAAATAAGTAAGAGAAAAGACGCAATAAGCGGATTTGAGGATAATGGAGGATATATGCATGTTCCTCATCATATTGTTAGAGATGGTGCAATGACAATTGCTTTAACTCTCTATATGTTATCTGAATATAATGAGAGTCTAGCAAATCTTTATGATAAACTACCACAATATTATCCGATTAAGACCAAAATAACTGCAAATAAAGAACAAGCTTCATGTGGAGTAGAAGCAGTTAAAGAAAAATATTCATCATATAGGATTTTAACTATAGATGGAGTTAAAGTTTTTGGCGATGATTTTTGGCTATTAGTTAGACCAAGTGGTACTGAGCCTCTACTTAGAATATTTGGTGAAGCAAAAAGCCCAAAGAAAGTTGAAGAAATAGTTAATGATACAGTGAAACTTATAAAAGAAAAATGCATAAGGTGAAATAAATGAGATATTATTTTTTCGAACTACTTGCATGCCCTGAATGTAAAAGTGATGATCTAATACTTCACGAACTTGATGTGAAAGAAGATAAAGTTGATTTAGATGTGGAAAAAATAAAATGCAAAGAAAAGTGCTCATATCAAAGAAAACCTGCTAATGAAGTCTCTCTAGATGTTTGTAGAAAATGCGTAAACCTTGATGTAATAGACGGTGTAATTATTTGTAAAAATTGTGGAAGATGGTATCCAATAATAGATGGAATACCAAGGATGTTGAATGATAAATACAGAAAATATCATGAAGATGTTGAATTTTTGAAAAAATATTTAAATAAAATCCCATCTAATATAAAGAGTTTAATGAAGATACCAGAATTAAATGAAAAATAAAAGCTTTGGTTAAAGAGAATTATTTGGTGAGCCAAATGCCAAACTTTGCTACATGGTTAACAATAGGGTTTATATTAATAATAATTGGATTTGTAATTATATTTGTAGGCGCTATTTATTCATCTACACAACAAAGCAATCAAAAAACTGAAGTAGGAGGAGTAATAATGATAGGCCCGATCCCAATTATTTTTGGAAGTTCATGGAAAGCTGTAACAATCTCAATAATCCTGGCTATTGTACTTATGGCATTAGCAATTGTATTCATGATAATAGGAAAAGGAATGGTCATTAAATAATATCTCAGCTTTCCCTATTTTGAGGATTAACATTCTATAATACTTTGGGGTAAATTCTTTTATTATTAATGTTTTAATCCCTTTACCTGCTCATATATTATTTATAGCTTTTTGTATATTATTGAAGAGATCATGTTTCCTTTCATTAATTGGCTTAGGTTCTTTTTGTTTAGCCAAATAATGTTTGAGAAATTCGGATCTATGGGACAGATATAAAAGTTTTGCTTGATAGAAACCTTATATCAACTGCAAAAATATACAACCCACTTAATTTATAAATTATTATATTACGTTCCTTAACCGTGAAAATTTCTTATTAAGATAACCTCTTTTCGAATTCTTCAACCAATAAATCATACTTATTTTTTAATTCATCTATTTTCTTTTTATATTCATTTTCTAATTTTTCTTTGCTTTCATTAAATTTATCCTGAAGTTGCTTAGTATATTCATTTTCTAATTTTTCTTTGCTTTCATTAATAGATGACATCGCATACCACCTAAGACATCTGTTTAAATTTAATAAATGAATGAAAATTTATGCTTTTATTGTAAATACATATAAGAAATGAATTTATTCTAAAGTTTTTAAAACAAAATAGGGTGAAGTTAATGAGCGTATCTGACGTGAATAAAGACGTAATGGTTTCTACAATGCCCTATGTCCCTGGATATAAAATTACAAAAATATTAGGCATTAGCTTAGGTATTACTGTTAGATCTAGAGGTTTGGGGGGTAGATTTCTAGCAAGCCTAAGAAGCTTAGCAGGAGGAGAAATTAAAGAATTTACAGAAATGTCAGAACAATCGAGGATCCAAGCAATTGAAAGAATGATAAATCATGCCAAAAGTCTAGGAGCTAATGCTGTGATAAGTTTTAGGTTGGATTCTAACGAAATAGCTGAAACTATGGATGAAATTATCGCATATGGTACTGCAGTCATCATAGAACCTGATCAAAAAGATATTGATAATAAAGACAGAATGGAATAAATTTAAATAATGTTAGCTTTATACAAAAATACTACAACTGAATAGAAATAAATTTGACCACTATTATTAATAGACCACGAATATGGGATTGAGACAAACATTTTTACTGGTTTATAGTATTGTGTTGGATTAGGAGCAAATATTGGCTGAAATGCTAAATTTCCAGTTGTAGGGTCTACATACCTAATAGCTGCAGGAGTAAATGAACTTGCGTTTTCAATAAATTTAGCGCCAGAACCAAAATAACCATATTTATTTAATGAACCTATGCCATAAATCATCAAATCATATATGGTTGTTCCTAATGTATTTGTAACATTGTTTGTCGGAGTCCCATAAAATGCTGGAAATTGATAATAAACATAATTATTATAAGTAGAAAAAGATGAGTATGAAGAAGTTAACGGATTGCCATATATTGGATTAACTTTTCCTGATATTCTTAGCATTTGATAAGACTTTGCTATATCTCCCATTCCATATGTAATACCATAAATTCCAGTATTTGGATTAATGGGATATATTGTTGGATAGGGTATCATAATAACGGAGTTTGTAGAATTGCTATAAACGCCTAGAAAAATATCATAAACCACTAAGTAAGTAGCATTGCTAGGCACTCTAAGTAAGGTTAAGTACCCTAAACTTTGGTTTATAGGTGAAGTCAAAACGTTTGCAACTATGGCTATTTGTGTTCCATTAATTGTTGATCCATCAACAACAGTAGTTCTGTTTCCTAAAACACCAATCCAATAACCATAATCCCACCATGATACTATAACGGCACTTTTATTTGTTTCATTTTTAATATAATTCAAAGCATTTAACCATGCATCATTTATAGGTGCAATAATCTTATATCCTCCATTAGAATTTGGGACAGAAATAGGACCTAAGTAACCAGTTTCTATATCAGGGGCCATTAAACTTAAAGTATTGTAATCTGATTTAACATAACTAATTGCAAGACCAAATATGACAATTGATAAAATTATACCAGCTACTATACCACCATAATTTGGTTTTTCAATAGTCTTCTTAGTTTTCTTGTTATATTCCTGTGTTTTAAAACTCATAAGAGTTCCAATAGCGACTCCTGATGATAAAGATAAGAAAAATGCAGCTGAAGACAAAAAGTACGCTTCATTGATACTTGCATACATAAATATAAAACCATATATAAATAATGATAACTTAAGTATTTCAATTTTAGAAATATTTTTCTTTTTTAAATATATATTGTATAAATCTGCAATCAATCCTATTATAGATATTATAAAGAGAGCACCATAATCAACCATTGCCTGGCTAAATGGAATTGATTGATATTCAGCAACAGTTAAAGAGATAACACTTTGTATCGGAGTGATTCCAAGGGCCAATAATACTCTACTAGGTAAGGAAATAAATCCGGTTAAAATTAACGATAATAATATTCCAAATATAACAATTAGAAACCATATATGCATTTTTACATCAAAATTGTTTTTTATGCCTATCTTATTTAAAATTCTTAATCTGCTAATCTCCTCTTCTACGAAATATAAGAAGACAACCCCTAATAAACCCAACCCGATACTATGCGTATAGAAACTGATTCCTGCAGTTGGAGATGAAAAAACAGATAAAGAGTAGCCTAAAATCAAAAACAAATAGCTATAAATACTATTTTTATTTGGCTTAATAAAGAATGGTTCTAATAAAATATATATAGCTAACATTAAGGCTATGTATTCATATCCGCCCCAAAACCATGAAACAAGTCCTCCTATAAATCCAGATAAAAATGAATATATTAATGTCTTACTTCTCCGATTATCATTAAGAGAAATAGCAAAAAAGTATAAAAACCATAATATTAACGCAAATCCAAATATGCGTTTACCAGGAAAATTAGCAAAGGTTTGATCAAATAATATTACCGGATAAAAGGCTATAACAGCTGAAACGGCTAAACCAGCTAGCTTTGAATTTGTTATTTTAAATACAGAGAAAAATGCTCCAATCATTGCTATAAGCGAAAAGACCACAGGAAGTAATCCTAAAACACTAATTAAATGACTTTCACCCAATCCAGTGATTTTGGCAATAAATGCAGTTAACCAAGACATACCTAAATACTCTGTTTTTAAAAAGTTTCTACCCCAAGGATACCACCATGTATTTATGCGAGCTAAACCTGAAAAGCCCATCAGATTATGTTTAAAGAAATACTCTGAGAGCCAATATCTCTCCCATGGATCTGCTTCGTTCAAATATTTTAAACCAAAATTTATTGCTGGCAATAATCTTATATATGTTGCATATCCAACCAATATAATTAATATTGCAGATATTATTGCATATTGCAATTTTTTATATCTCATAATTTTTTCAATTTTACTCGCCATTTCAATCCCCGCTATAAAGATAAAACATAAAATAATAAATTTTTTAAAATAATTAAACAATCAGTAAATAATTAAACAAATCATAAAACAATCTTGTGTTAATTTATATTAATTCTCTGATACTACACAAAAGTGTATTCAATATTTTTCATTTGTTGAACTTAAAAACTTTGTTTTTTATTATTAATAAGGTGATTTTTATGCCTTTAGGATCATCACAAGATTATTTAAACAGACTAAAAGAAAGAGAAAAGGATCTAAATATCTATACAGGAGGAGAAAGAGTTATAGATATATTAAATGACCCGGTAATTAAACCATCTATTAATGTTATATTAAAGACCTATGAATTAGCAAAAAATAAAGATTATAAAGGTATATTAACAGCTTACCAAGATAATGATGAAATAAATAGATTTGTTTATGTAGAGCAAAGCATAAATGATCTTTTAATGAGAGCAGAATCTCAGAGAATTTTAAATTCAAAAATTGGTAATTGTAACTTCAGGTGCACTGGACATGATGGTATAAATGCTGTATTTGCTGCTACATATGATATAGATTCAAAACTTAACACAGACTACCATAAAAGATTTTCATCATGGCTCAAAGAAGTTCAATCAAAAGACTTGGTTGTAGAGACAGCTATGACCGATGTGAAAGGTAATAGATCAAAAGGACCTCTCGAACAAAAAAATGATATGGCATATGTTCATGTTGTAGAAAGAAGAAAAGACGGGATTGTAGTAAGAGGTGCAAAAATGCATATTACAGGTGCAGCAATATCGGATGAAATATTAGTTATACCTACAAAAAATATGAAACAAAATGAAAAAGACTATGCAGTATCATTTGCCATAAGACCTGACAGTAAGAATGTTTATTTTATATCTAGTTGGCATCCTATGGATATTATGAAAAAAATTTCAAAAGATATTGGGACAGACGTAGATTATCCGCTTCCTTTTGGACATAGAAGTACTTACTTAGTCATATTTGATGATGTCTTTGTTCCATATGATAGAGTATTTATGGACGGAGAATATGAGTTCACAGGAAAATTAATTGAATATTTCATTTCTCACCATAGAGCAGGCGGGGGTAGTTGCAAGGCTGGGTTTGCTGACGCTATATTAGGCTCATCAGCATTAATGGCAGATGCTAACGGAGTACTTAATGCCAGTTATATACAGGATAGACTATTAGATATAATGAGACATGGTGAAGCTGCTTATGCTGCAGGATTAGCTGCTATGGTAAAGGGTTATAGACATCCTAGCGGAGAATATATACCAGATTTGAGATTGGCTAATGTTGCCAAGCTTGATTCCATAGAGCATTTAAAAGAAGCTATGGTAGCTGCAGCAGATATAGGTGGAGGAATTACTGTAAATGCGCCTTCATCAAAAGATCTAAATATAGAAGGCTTGTCCAACAAAGTATCTATAGCATTACAAGGTAATGAACTTTATACAGCAGAAGATAGGTTAAGAATAGCTAGATTAATGCAATTGTGGGTTGCAGGTCCCCACTTAGTGGGGCTAATACAAGGAGGTGGACCTCCTGCTGCAGAACTATTAGCTTTAAAAAGCGATATGAAGAATAGACTTAACGATTATATAGAAAATGCAAAAATAATGTCAGGAATCAAAAAAGAAAGCTAATAATGCTTAAGCTTTACAGCTCTTAAATTCTTTTTTATTATTATTTCCTATGGAGCAGGTGGAAAATAATGTCTAACATAGATGAAATTTTTAACGCTGCATATAAGCCAAAGGTTTTCAAAAGAAGGGAAGTTCTCCTACCAGATTACGTTCCAGATTTCTTACCTCATAGGGATCAGGAAATAAAGAGAATAGCCTTAACCCTTTCCCCAGCTTTAAGGATGGAAAGACCAAGTAACGTATTTATTTATGGTTTAACCGGAACTGGAAAAACTGCTGTGACAAAATTTGTATTAAGAAAGCTTGAAGAAAATGCAAAACAAAAGAATGTAAAGATCGGTTACATATATGCAAATGTTAGACATAGGGAAACTCCATATAGAATTTTAGCTGATATAGCAGATTATTTTAATATGAGAATACCTTTTACTGGTCTTTCAACAGGTGAAGTTTTTAATAGGATTGTAAAAAAATTAAGTAACATAGAAGGGGTTTTTATAATAGTTTTAGATGAAATAGATTTTCTTGTTAAAAAGTATGGAGATGACTTGCTTTATAACTTAACAAGAATTAATGAACAACTAACCAAGTCTAGAGTTTCTATTATTGGAATAACCAATAGCGTTAAAATGGTAGAATCCTTAGATCCAAGAGTAAAAAGTAGCCTAAGTGAAGAAGAAGTTGTATTTTCTCCTTACGATGCCAAACAATTACAAGATATACTAAATCAAAGAGCTGATGATGCATTTAATAAAAATGCGTTAGATGAAGAGGTTATTCCATTATGTGCTGCTTTGGCGGCTAGAGAACATGGAGACGCAAGAAGAGCATTAGATTTGTTAAGAGTTGCAGGAGAAATAGCAGAAAGAGATAATAGAAGTGTTGTAACTAAAGAAGATGTTACTAGAGCCAGAATAGAAATAGAGAGAGATAGAGTAGGAGATGTTGTTAAAACTCTACCATTGCATGGAAAGCTAATTATGACATCAATATTGCTTGCAACTGGTATGGGAAAAGATTATGCAACTACTGGAGAAATTTATGATAACTACAAAAGACTTGTAACTTCATTGGGTTTGGAAGAAATTACTTTGAGAAGGGCAAGCGGGATAATAAGCGAATTAGATATGCTGGGAATAATATCTGGAAGGATAATAAGTAGAGGCAGATATGGTAAAACTAGAGTTATTTCTTTAGCTTCAGATGTAAATGCAATAATTCAAGCATTAAAGGAAGATCCTACAATAGCGGACTTATTAAGCGAGGTTAAATATGATGGAAATAGAAAAGATAATAGCATGTGACGATGGAGAAGTTAAAAAGCTTGGCTATGGGAAAACTGTAATTTCTTGTATATCTTATAGAGAGGTTTGGCCTGAAAATATAAAAATAGGAATTATACACACAGATGGCTTAGACGCGACTTCCATAATATCGTATTTAATTAAAATCTTAAGTAATGGCAAAAAATCTATAGTTTTGTTCGATTCAATAACTATAGCCGGATTTAATGTCATTTCTTTACCGGGTATAGAAAAACTAACAGGTTTTCCTTCTATAGTAATATATAGCTATAAACCTTCTGTAAAAAACTTATTAGATGCTTTAAGGCCTCATTTTAAGGATAGTGAAATAAGAGAGCTCGCAATAAATCAAATAAAGTCTTACAAAAAAATTGAAAGCAAGAAAGGAATTCTTTACATTGTTAACTGGGGGGTTAACACTGAAGATGCGATTGAAATCATAAACTCTTATCAATTTTATTCAAGAATTCCTGAGCCTTTAAGAATATCTCATATAATATCATCACAAGTCTCTAAAATAATTAACCCATATATTAATTGATATAATAAACTTATTAATAAAAAGTTTTATTAATTTTATATCTATTGCTATTTGGGGGAATAAAAATGGCATATGAAAAACTTGGAGATGTATATATAATTGATGTTTCTCCTGGAGATTTAAAAGGGATTATATCTTCCTTTATTATTTTAGATGATAAAGTTACTATTATTGAGCCTGGACCAGCTAAGGAATATTCTAAACTTAGAAAGGCTCTATCTGACCTTAATTTGAAACCAGATATTGTTGTTGCGACTCATGTACACTTAGATCATGCAGGTTCAACAGGTCATTTGCTTAGAGATTTTCCGAATGCAATATCATATATACATCCTAAAGGAGTAAAACATATTGTGGATCCATCTCAGTTGTGGGAAGCAGCAAATAAATTTTCAAAATTATTAGCTGATAATTATGGAAAACCTATTCCAACTGATGAAAAGAAAGTTTTTCCTGCAGAAGATTATTCAGAAATTAAAATAGGAAATCACACTTTAAAGTTTGTTCATACACCAGGCCATGCAAGTCATCATATGAGCGTATTACTTTATCCAGAAAATATCATATTTACAGGAGATTCAGCAGGAGGAATATTTAATTTTAAAAATGGAAAAGTTTATGCCATAACATCTCCTACTCCCTTTAAACCAATACAATATTTAGAAAGCCTTGAGAAAATGAAAGCCCTTAATCCAAAATATATTGCGCCAACTCATTATGGTATACATGATAATGGAACAGAGTATCTAAAGCTAGGCATAGAGAGAGCAAAAGTTTGGCTAGATATAATTAGCAGTGATATACAATCAGGAATTAATGATATAGATAAAATAACAGAGCACTTAATGAATGCAGACGAAGACTTCAAAAAGGCTATTGGTGAAAATATACAGTTTTTCACTAAGGGGTTTTTACTAGAATCTGTGATAGGCATGATAAATGCAATAAAAAATGGAGATTATAAAAAATAAAAAAATTTAATTATATTATTTTTAAGTTTACTCTACCTTTGCCCTAAAGTATTTTCCTGTCTCGGGGCTCTTGAATAACCCTATTTTGACTCCTTTTCCTTTCTTTGGAGCCAATGTCCAAACTTTTATCGGAGTTAGAGTAACTTCCTTCCCTGTTGTGGGATCCTTTACCTTTACAGGCGGTAACTTAGACGACATGATTCCTCACTATGTTATAGAATATTCCATGGATATTTATAAATTTTTACTTTTAAAAACTAGGTTGTTCTAAAATAAAAGATACAGTAAAGTATTATCAATTAACAATTTAATCAATTATTTTAAAAAATATTAAGATTTTTAGTGTATATATTTAATTTTGTTAAGAAGATATTAAAAGCTGGAGAAAATAGTTAGAGACATAAAAAGGTGAATGAAGTGACAAAATGGTTGCTAAGATGTAAGGAATGCAAAAATGAATGGGTTTTGCCTGTTAGCTTTGAACTTAATAAAATGAAAGAATTATATCATTATTGTCCTTATTGCAAGAAAAACACTTTTCATGAGCCAATTAAGAGACTGGAGGACTAATAGGTCTATTAAATGGGCTTTGTGATCTAAGCATTTTAAGTTCGTTATAAAATTCGTCTAATTGAAGAACTTCTTGGGATCCCTGTAACCATCTCTTCCTTAAGTTAACAGTACTTGATTCCTTCTCTTTATCACCAACAACAGCAATTATAGGAACCCATGATTTACCAGCGGCTCTAATTCTTGTTCCTAAGCTTTTTCCCGGCGGGTCATAATATACTCTTATGCCAATTGAAAATACTTCATTGAATATTTCTTTTGCATAATCTTCATGAGTTTCTTTAACAGGTATAATCGCAACCTGATATGGAGAAAGCCAAAATGGAAGGCTAGGTGTCTTTCCTTTATCTGCCATTTTTAGACCATAATCAATTAACGATGATGCTATGTTTCTGATAGGGCCTATGAAAGTTATAGAATTTTCTCTAACATTTCCAAAACCTCCCAATAAAACAAGTCCATTATTTCTTGATTTATATAAGATTAAATCTAAATCATAATCAATGTCATACGGTATATTAAAGCCACTTTGAGAAGAAGATGCTATTTCGATTGTATCATTAATAATTCCATTCATAAGCTCGTTTATCATATCATTGAACTTAGACTTGTCTGTTTTAAATGGTAATATCATTATTTCGCTTCCTGGAATTAAGCCTTGAATTACAATACTTTGATCCTTTACATATCTACCCATATCTAAGCAAGATTTAATTGTAGAGGATAAACCATCTATTCCATATATTTCTCTATGCGATCCTGAATAAATAGATACATTTTCTATATTGTTTTTATAATTAAACCATTCTATTAAAGAATTTATAACGTACCTGCCGATAGAATTTATACCATCGGATAAAATGCCAAACTTTTCTTGAGCTCCTATAGAATCGTTGTCCCATGGATTATTTAACACAGAATTATCAAAAATTTTATTTTCTATAGCTTCTTTAATCAATATTTTATTTGAATCTTTTATATAGAATGGGCCCTTTGGAGATGTTATAGTCCTAGATAGCTCACACATTGGATGCCCGGGACAAGTAATGCTAAATCCTTTATACCAGCCAAATGGCGCCCTATTAACAGTAAATCCCATTTTTTTCAGTTCATCTTCAATTGATTTAAGTATATTAACTGCCCTATTTGGCTCTGCTAAACTTGAGGAGAGATGAGCAAATGGATAAACAACAATGCAGTTCAGCTTAAATCTATTCGCATGCTGTGCTAACTCTGATGCAGCTTCATGAGATAAATCTGGAGTATCACCTTCCTCAACACTTATAAAGCCTGCTACACATTCATTTCCTTCAAATTTTGATGGAGGGTCTGGAGGATTTTCAATAGCTTCTTCAACAGCCCAATATTTTATATCCTTTAAATGTATCATCAAAATTCTCATTAATATGCACCTATATATTAGTTTCTGGGGAAATATTAATACATTCGCTGACCCGAGAATTTTAGACTTGCAAATCCATCAAATCATATCATAGCCTCATATGATACTAAAATATATAAAATTATAGCCTCTTAAAACAATTATTTATTAATTGAGGAGGATTAATTATGTCAGATGAAAACATAAAAAATGCTCAAGATAAAGCGAAACCTAAAGATATTACTGATCTACCAGGTGTAGGTCCAAATACGGCACAAAAATTGATAGAATCAGGTTATACAAGTATAGAAGCGTTAGCCGTTGCTACACCCCAAGAGATAGCCCAAGTAACAGGAATTCCTTTGCCATCTGCGCAGAAAATAGTTAGCGCAGCTAGAGAAACATTAGATATAAAGTTTAGGACTGCATTAGAATTAAAAAAAGAAAGATTAAACGTACATAAAATAACAACAGGTAGTAAGAGCCTAGATGATTTGTTAGGAGGTGGAATTGAAACAAGAGATATGACAGAGTTCTTTGGAGAATACGGTACTGGTAAAACACAAATATGTCATTCGATAGCTGTAAATGTACAATTACCTGAAGAAAAAGGAGGCCTAAGTGCTAAGGCTGTATATATAGATACTGAAGGAACTTTTAGATGGGAAAGAATTGAGCAAATAGCAAGGGGTTTAAATTTAGACCCTGATAAAGTTATGGAAAACATATATTGGATAAGAGCTGTTAATTCACACCATCAGATGGCTATAGTTGATCAATTATATGATATGCTTTCAAAAGATAATATAAAATTGGTTATAGTTGATTCTTTAACAAGTCACTTTAGAGCCGAATTTCCAGGTAGAGAGAACTTAGCTATGAGACAACAACTTTTAAATAAACATTTACATCAATTGATAAGATTAGCAGAAATTTATGATATAGCTGTTGTAGTAACTAACCAAGTAATGGCAAGACCAGATGTTTTCTACGGAGATCCTACTTCAGCTGTTGGAGGAAATATAGTAGGTCATGCGCCTGGAGTCAGAGTTCAATTGAAAAGAAGCAGAGGAAATAAGAGAATTGCTAGAATAGTAGATGCCCCCCATTTGCCTGAAGGAGAAACAGTTTTTGCTATAACAGAATATGGAGTTAGAGATACAGAAGAATAAACTAACAAAATATTAAAAATCCTTTTCAATAATTTATATCAGGGGAGAAATTGGAAATAATAAAAATGTTACCATATTTCTTAGTTGTATTAAACTTCGCAATATTTATCCCAGCTTCTGTTTTAGATATAAAGTATAGAGAAGTTCCTTTGTGGTATTGGTATGTTGGGTCTAAGATAGGATTAGTTGTATCTATTTTAGCATTTTCATTTTATTACCCAATTAAAGTACTATTAATTTATTATTCGATTAGCATTTTCAGCGTTTTAGGATTACTTATAGCATATTTGATGGGTCACATGGGTGCTGGAGATCTATGGGCATCCATTTTTTTAGCTCTTTCTTTGCCTATTAATCCTTTCGGGGGTTTTCTGCCTCCAATACTGCTAACTCTGCTCATAGCTTCTATCCTTGAGCTCCTAACAAGAACCATATTAACAGTTAAGGATTGCAGAAATATGAAATTAAACAAAAGATGCCTGAGTGCAGCTCCAATAAAGGCAAGAGAACTCTTAAACAATAAAAAATATAGATGGTACTTTGCTCAAAAGTCAACAAAAAATATATCTATTGATGAGCCTCATGAAACAATAATAGAAGAAAGCAATGGGAATCTAAATGAAATTGTTTGGGCTCAACCAGGACTTCCGTATATATTATTTATATTAATTAGTCTTCCTATATCACTAATTGTTAGTACGATAATTTAGGTGAAAAACATGGAGTGGCCGGAGCAATGGTACAAAAATTTATGGGCGCCATGGAGAATGAGTTATATAAAAGATTTCAGCAATAAAAAGGAAGAAAAGAAAGAGGAAAATCAAAAATGTATTTTTTGTGAAGCCCTAAAAATTGATATGAAAGAAGCCTTAATTCTATTAAAAGCTAAATATTCTTTTATAATGTTGAATAAATACCCTTATAATTCTGGTCACTTAATGATAGCACCATATAGGCATGTATCAAATTTGATAGAGCTCAACGATAACGAATTGTTGGAGATAAGTAAGCTGATAAAAGTTTCAATAAATGCATTAACTAAAGCTTATAAACCTGAAGGATTTAACATTGGAGTAAATATAGGAGAAGCAGCAGGAGCAGGCGTCCCTGGGCATGTACACATACACATTGTTCCAAGATGGAAAGGAGATTCAAATTTTATAACAATTGTTGGAGGAACTAAAGTTGTTCCTCAGTCTTTAGATGATACCTACAATTTATTAAAACCTATAATCGAGGAGGTTATAAAGGAAATTGAGCTATAAAAATAACAAAATTTACATAATAACTCATAATGATTTAGATGGAATAGGGGGAGCAGCATCTGTTTTAAGAATTTTAGGTAGGAAACTTAATGATTCTACAGTAATATTTGCAGAGCCATATAATGTAGAAGTTGCTATAGAAGGTATAATTAGTTCTTTACAAACAGGTGATTACCTTTTTTTAATAGATATTGGATCTAATAAAAGTAACATTAATTATGTATATAACTACTTTAAAAAAATAAAAGAAAAAGGTGTAAATATATATTGGTTCGACCATCATGTATGGGATGAAAAAGATATAGAGCTTATAAAGTCAACAGGAACAAATATTATTGTAGATACAAGCACTTGCGGAGCAGGAGTTGCTGCCAGATATTCACAAAAATTGTTTAACAAAATCAATGATGAATTTCTTGAAAAACTGGAAAAAGCTATATGTGCTTCCGATATATGGAAATGGGATGATGAATTAGGACCTAAACTATTTAGAGCCAGTTACGCAAACCATGGAGTAAACGGTCTTGAATGGAAGTTTAAAGTTATCGAAAAATTTATTAATGGAATCATATGGGATGATGAAATGCAGGCTCATTTAAACGATTATATAATAAAGGAGCTAAAAGGATTTGATGGAATATTATCAACAATTAAAACCTATGGGAATTCATGCAAAATATCTGGAGTATTTAAGGACGTTGACATACCATCAGATAGCATAGTAGGAGCTATGATGCTCTCTAGATCTAAGAGCGATATAGCTGTAATTATAAAGAAAAAGGGGTTTAATTTAGTTAGCCTCTCCTTAAGGAGTAGAGAAAAAGCAAATGTGCAAGTAATAGCCAAAAATTTAGGCGGTGGAGGACATCCCAAGGCGTCAGGGGCATCGATGAAATTACCCCTTTATGTATCTTTCATTTCTATGATAGACAAATCATTTCTAATAAAATACGTTATAAAAAAAATTTATTCAATAGCTTTAAGCTCTAATTCATGCAATACATCTCGAACACAATTGTAGATATCTTTAAAAACATTTATTGTTTAAGCAATACAAATATAAGATTCTTATTAACCTCGGTTAACCCATTATATGCAAAGAATTTGTTAAATGTAATTAGAAAGTAATTTCTTATTACGTAAAATTATGATTCCTTATTTCCACTTTCTTGGTTACTTTCTAACTTCTCTTTTTGCACTTCTGCTTGTTTCTGATTTGGTTCTTCAGAAGTCTTTTCGGATGTTTCTTCTTTCTTTTCTTCTTTCTTTTGTTTCTTTGGTTTTTCAGCTTTTGGTTTTTGCTTATCTAAATCAATAACGTTTTTGCAATTTAGCTTAGTTAATATTTCATCAACCTTATCTTTATCAACTATGTAAGTATAGAGATATTTATTAGTTCTAACCTTTATTTTTGCCTTACCATCCTTTTTATTCCTTTTTACTCTACATTCTATGCCCTTTTGAGCTATTTTTTCTAATTCTTCTAAGCTTTGCAATTGAATTGGCACATCTAACACCCAAACAGATAATAGAGATACAAATTTTAAAAATTATCTTTTTATTGCTTCTAAGGCTTCCTCTTTTAAACCCATTCTCTTGCTATTAAATATTCTAGGATCCATAATATCTGGTTCTTTTCTTATTATTGGCTTGAATTCCATTTTTCCTAATATATCTTTCTCCAAATCTATACCAGGAGCAATTTCTTTTAGTTCAATTCCATCTTCAACTTTTTGAAAAACTGCTCTTTCTGTAACAAACAACGCATTTTTATTTGATTTTGTTAATATTTTACCAGAACAACCTATTTTATATACCTGGTTTACAAATTTTATTATTTCTCCGTCTTTTAATATTGATATCTTGCCATTGTTAACTTCTATCTTTTTGTCTCCTGCTGTAAATTCGCCCGCAAAAAATATTTGAGGCGATCCTACTGCTATAGCTGGAAATCCTCCCGGCCCTGGTATTCTTGAAGGCATTATAAAAGAATTCACATTTCCGTATCTATCTACTTGCATAAATCCGAGGCTAGCTGCATCAATTATTCCTCCCTCATACATAGTAAATTGATCTGGAACCGAAACTATTGCAAATGGGCCAATTGATGCCCCAAAATCTGCCCCATAAAGGGGTTTGCCTCCCCAGGTACCGGATTCAACTGTTAAAACTATCAGATCTTGTACTTCTTCTTCTACTGCTACATCTGCTACTGTAGCAGGTATACCAACACCTAAGTTAACTATTATTTGCCTTCCACTTTTCTTTAACAATTCTAAAAGCTCAAGCAAAACCCTTCTAGCTATTATCTTCCTGTGATTCAATTCGCTCTGTATTATGTGTTCTCTAGATAATGGTGGAATTATTTTTCCTGAAACCATTGGATCATAGTCAAAGCTAGAGCTTTGCCAATGATATTCTCTAGGCGAAACAACAACATAATCTATCAAAGGTCCTGGCACCTCAACATCTTTAGGATTTAAAGATCCATAACGGGCTATTCTTAAAACTTGGACAATATTGATTCCTTTATTAGGCATAGCTTTTATTGTCTGAGCTATATTTAGCACTGTTCCATATGCAGCTTCATCCTCTAAAGATAAATTACCCATTTCATCAGCTGTTGTAGCTCTTATTAATCCAAACTGAGGCTTAGGAGCAGTATATAATAAATATTCTTGACTATCTATGTTAATTAAATGAACTTTAACTCTCCTCATTTTCATTGCTTTTTCATTAAGTGCCGTACCATCTAATCTTGGATCAGCTGTTGTGTATAGACCTACCTTTGTTAAAACTCCAGGCCTACCACTTCCAACTTCTCTAAACCAATAAGCCATAATTCCTATGCTCCACGCATAAGCATCAAACCATTCCTCTCTTACCATTTTTTGTAAGCTTTCACTCCATCCATAAAATGGAAATAAAGTTCCATCAATGAAATCTTCGTCTTTTCTTTCATAAATAAGCTTTGCTATTCTATCTAAACCTCTTCCAGGCGCGCCTGGGAAAGTGTCACTGATAATGAATAACTTTCTTGGATGTCCTGTCTTTAAATATAATTTATAAAGTCTTTCTATAAGGTATTCTGGTGCAGTTATCATATTAAAACCTGAGATTGCAACAACTGAATAGTCAGAAATCATAGAAAGTATTGATTCTGGGTCCTTTACTATCTTTCTATTAGCTATTTCCTCTATAACATCGGGCAAATTTATTCACCTCAAGTTTAATAGGTTCAGTAATCTTATTAAACTTTAAGAGTAGAAAATTTAAATTAGAAAGAATCATAATAAAAAAGGGTTTAAAAATGATAAAATACGTTGCTACAGATGTTGATGGAACATTAACCATAAGAAGAGGAGATGTGAGAATTAGCATTGAAGCAATAAATGGAATAAGATTGTTAGAAGCTAACGGAATTAAAGTTTCTTTAATTTCAGGAAATTCCTTGCCCGTAACTTTAGGTTTAAGAGGATATATTGGTGCATCAGGACCCGCTATCGCTGAAAATGGATGTATAATTTATTTCCATGGCTATAAACATGTTTGCAATAGCAAGCCTCCAGATGAGCTAAAGGATATAGCTATTAAAATGGGTCTTGTTGAAAGTTGGCAAAATAAATTTAGATTCCATGATTTGGCTTTCTTTATACCAAAAAATTTGGATAAAAGTAAAATAAAAGACTACATAAATGAAATAGAAAAAATTTCAAATAAATATGGCTTTAAAGTCTTATGGAGTGGTTATGCTTTACATATATTGCCAGAAAACGGTGGGAAAGGCCAAGGAGTTAAAATTGCAAGCGAATTGCTAGGATATAAACCAGAAGAAGTTGCAACAATAGGGGATGGTGAAAACGATGTTGACATGCTAAAATTTGGAAACTTTTCTGCTTGCCCTCAAGATGCATCAGAAGAGGTTAAAGGAACAGTAAAATATATTGCCTCAAAACCAGGTGGTGAAGGCTTTTTAGAGATTGCAAAATTTATTATAAATAAACAAAAATCAGTTTAATTTGTCTTCACAGCCTTATGGCTCTGTACTCGGCAAATTCCTCATCTAAATTTTATATCTAAAATAGGGCTATTAAGATTTTATGATGTTTTATAATAAAAATTATCTGTTAACTTGATGAATAATGTATACGACATGTTAAATACTTATAAAGTTAATTCTAAATAGAAATAAATTTAGTGAGAAAAAATGGAGAATTACAATAATATAATAAAATTAGATGAAGGAATTTATTGGATAGGAGTTAATGATTATAAGAAAAAAATGTTCGAGAATATGTGGCCCATTCCTGAAGGAATTTCATATAATGCGTATCTAATTGATACGGGAAATGGTTATGTAGTCATTGATGGTGTGGAAGAGTATTTTACTGATGTTTATTTAGACAAGATAAAAAGAGTTGTAAAAAACTTCGATAAAATAAAATATATAATAGTAAACCATTTAGAACCTGATCATCAAGGTAGCTTAGAAACTCTTTCAAAACTTGCCAATAGTGCTAAGATTATAATTTCATTTGTAGGATCAAAAATGATTAAAGATTTTTATGATATTCCTGAAGAGAAAATTATTGCTGTTAAGGATAATGATATATTTGATTTTGGAAACAGATCTTTTATGTTTATACATACTCCATGGCTTCATTGGCCAGAAACTATGCTAACCCTAGAAAAAAATAGTGGTATATTATTTACATGCGATGTCTTTGGTTCTTATGCTGGATTTAAAGATGGTATATTTGATGATCAGGTAGATATTAAATATTACGTTGATGAAGCAAAAAGATATTATATTAATATAGTTGGAAGATATACCAAAAACACATTGGATGCATTAAGCAAGATAGATAAGATAAGAAAATTAATTAAAATAATCGCTCCAGCGCATGGAATTATCTATAGACATAATATAGATCTTCCAATATCTTTGTATTACGACTGGGCAAAACCTAAATTAGAAAAGGAAGTTTCTATTTTATATATAAGCATGTACGGCCATACTATTAAATTAGTAGATATAATAAAGAAAAAATTAGAATCTAAAGGAATTAAGGTAAAGCTGATCGACACGTCTGAAACCCATGTATCCTATATATTATCAGAAACGAATAACAGCGGAGCAATTATTTTTGCATTCCCTACATACGACTCATCGATACCTATGCCTTTAAACAATGTGATATATTCGTATCAAGTTAAAATGTTTGGCAGAGATAGACCAGCAGGTATTGTAACGGGCTATGGATGGGGACCTATAGCCAAGCAAACGGCGGAGCTATTAGCAAAATCTGGTTTCAAAATAATAGAACCGTTAGTAACAGTAAAGAGCAAAATAAAACAAGAAGATATAGATAAATTGAACGAATTATCAGATAAGATAGAAGAATCTTTATCAAAAGTAATATCTAAATAAATAATTATTAATAATTAAAATTAAATAGCTATTCTAAATTTATTTCATCTCCATTATCTGGTATTATAACTTCTAAGTTATCATTTAGACCTTTTATTTCTTCAGATAATAGTTTTTGCCCTTCGGGTTCTCCATGGACCAATACTACTCTTTTTAATCCTTGTATACCTTTTATTGTTTCCAATATACCTCTTTTGTCCGTATGGCTAGAAAAATCAAACCATTCTATCCTTGCCTTAACATCAAAGTTCTTATTTCCATCACTATAATAACCCTTTTCTAATATATTCCTTCCAGGAGTACCTTCTGCCTGGTAACTAACCATAAAAATTGCATTTCTCGAATTATTAGACATTTTCTTAAGATAGTAAAGGCTAGGCCCCCCTTTCATCATACCGGCGCTAGCTATTATTACACCTGGTTCCTTAAGTGCTCTTCTTCTATCGTTCCATCCTTTTACTAATCTTTGTTCCTGCATTGCCTTTAGAAGTAAACGTGGTGACCTCAAATAACCGCTATGAGCTATATAAAGTTCTGCTATATCTCTAATCATTCCATCTACCCATACATTGTACTCAAAACCCTTTTCCTCGAGTAATGCCATTATTTCTTGACCTCTTGAGACTCCAAATGCCGGTACTAATACTATACCACCTTTTTCAACTACATCGTTAACATCATCGATAAACCTTTTTTCACTTTCCTCTCTGGGAGGATGGTTAGATGTCGAATAAGTAGATTCAATTATTAGCGTATCAGCTTTAACTCCATTCAATTTATGTGGACCTTTTAATTTTGTTTCTATAGTGTTCATATCAGCTGTGTATAATATTCTATTATTATTTGTTTCAACAAGAACACTAGCACTTCCAGGTATATGCCCACTGTCCATTAACGTTACTAAAAAGTTTCCGTATTCATAAGTTTTTTCATAGTTCATAGTTTCCGCAGAAACAAGCATATCATTAATACTTTGTTCATCAAAGGGTAAATAGGGCCCATTTAATTTTATCATATCTAATAACAAAATTTTACTTACGTCTAAAGTCAAAGGAGTTGCTCCAAGTTTTGGCATTACTGATATATATAAAGATGGAGCTGCCCCTATATGATCAAGATGACTATGCGTTAAAATTATTATTTCTATATCTTTTGGTCTTACATGAAGGGGAAAAATAGGTCTATCATTTTCATCGAAGTTAACTCCATAGTCTAATAGGGCGAATCTTTCGTCTTGCTCTATTAAAATTCCTGCTCTACCTACTTCCTTTCCACTACCTAATATTTTTATTTTTGACATTGTTTTTGCTGACCTCTACATCTCAATTTAAATTTATGTTTCGAACTTAATATTTAATAATATAGTACTTAGTTAACATATTTTATTGTAAATTTTTAATATTTAATATTAAAAAGTCTTTTATAATTAAAGAAAATAGAAAAAATATAATAATTATCACAATTAATTTTTCAAAATGATAAATAGTAGCTATTTAATTTCATAATAATACAATAAGTTAGAGAGTAGCACCTATAAAGGGGTATGCATACTAATAAATAAGGATGTCCGTCCTAAAGGACGGCAGTAGTTAGATGGCGATATAAATTGATGGGAATGAATCCGAAGGATTTAAAAAAAGCAATGAAAAGGCTTGGAATGGAAATTGAAGAGGTTAAGGCTGAAAGTGTAACAATAAATGGAACTGATGGATCAAAACTGATAGTAGAGGATCCGCAAGTTATGATAATTAAGGCTAAAAATCAACCTACAATGCTTTATATAATTGGTGAACCAAAAAAAGTAGAGCAGCCTAAAGAAAGTAAACAAGAAGACCAAATTAATGAAGAAGACATTAATCTCGTTATGGAGCAGGCTAACGTCGATAGAGAAACAGCTAAAAAAGCCTTAATTGAATCTAAAGGCGATATAGCAGAGGCTATTCTAAAACTGAAAGGTAGTTAGTTTCTTCAGCTCCTACTTTTGATCTTAATTTTTTAATTAATAAATTAATATCTTTTGCTAGGCTTAATATTAAAGGGATGCCTTCTAATCTTGCTAATTCTATAGCCAAAGGGTCTACATATCTTCTAGGTCCATGTATTATAATTATACCTGGTTTAACTAGCGAGACTCTTACAGCAACCATAGGACTTCTGCCAGCGGCAACATTAGAAAAAATTATTGCTCTTTCAGGTGTCGAACCAAGAAGAAAATAAAATTGAGGTCCACTTAACTCTGCTATCGCTCTTATACTATCTATTAAAGTATAACCATATGCTCTTATCGAATCTGAATAATCAGGTGATAGCAATACTCCATCAACTAATTCTATTAATCCTCCTATAGAAATAGGTTCGTTGAACTCCATCATATCTATTATAGCTCCTCTAGGTATACCTAACGCTTTTGATAGTGAATCAAGTTTTTTCCAACCTCTTTGATGATCAATAGCTAACAGCGCCCTAACATACCTTCTTATAAATTTAGCGCCTGGAGCCCTTCTTCCTTTTTCATAATCACTTATAACACTAGCAGAAACTCCCATAATTCTTGCTACTTCAAGTTGCGAAACTTCAAAATATTCCCTCCACTTTTTTAATCCCATATTAGGATTGTTACTATAAACTATGTCCCCTGCAATCCTTCTTGCTATTAAATCTGCAATAAAATTTTGAAATGATTCCTCCATTCCGGCCCTCTTTTATAATATATGTTTAATGCTTATAAAATATATTAGTTAACTAAATATAAAAATAATTAAAAATATATCTCTTAAAAGATATATAATTAACTCTATTAATAAACTGATCATTTAATTTTTTAAATTCTTCTAATAAAAGCTAAATAGGTAGAGGTGCAAACAATTAATGATGGAATTAATATATTTTGCTTTGCTTGCCATAGCAAGCATAATATCAGGATTCCTTGGTTCATTAGTTGGATTAGGAGGTGGTACTTTTCTAGTTCCAATATATACGTTATATTTAGGAGTTCCAATAATTTATGCAACAGGTGCCAGCCTCATTTCTACTATAGCAACATCAAGTGGTGCTGGAAGCGCTTATGTTAAGGATAGGATAACTAATGTAAAAATAGGCATGGGATTAGAAGTAGCCACATCTGGAGGCGCAATAGTTGGATCTTTGATAGCAGCTTGGGTTTATAGCCATCATTTAGCATCAGCCATATACATAGTTTTTGGTATAGTATTACTAATTCAAATATATTTCCAGCTTGAAAGATCAAAATTTGAAATCCCAAAAGAATCAAAACCTGATATAACAACGAAGATATTTAAACTTCATGGAGAATACTATGACCAAGCGCTAAATCAGCATGTTAAGTATTACGGAGTTAGATGGTGGCTCGGGGAAATAATTATGTTTATAGCTGGATTAATATCTGGGTTATTAGGTATTGGTTCAGGTGCTTTAAAGGTTTTGGGTATGGATTGGGCCATGAACTTGCCTATGAAAGTTAGTACAACAACAAGTAATTTTATGATAGGAGTTACAGCAGCTACTGGTAGCTCAATATATTGGATGTATGGCTACATTCAACCAATAATAGCAGGTATAACAGCTCTAGGAGTGCTTTTAGGAGCTTTTGCAGGAACAAAAGTATTACCTGGAATGAAAAACAAAACCATTAGATATGTATTTACATTTATTTTGTTATTCCTTGGAGTTGAAATGATATTAAGGGGATTAGGAATAATAAGGTGATAAAAATGGTAGAATTCGAAGATGTTATTGGATGGACTTTAAGGATAGGTGTTATAATTTCTGCAATATTAATAATATTTGGATTTGCCTTAATTTTAATTCATAACGGGGCAGGACCTTATACTTTAAATCAATTAGTAAATCCTCAATCTAATGTAAACACAAAAACAATTAAATTCAGTACTATTTATTCAGGGATTGAAAGCCTTAACGGCGTAGACTTAATATTATTAGGGTTAATAATACTAATTGCTACACCAGTATTGAGAGTATTTATAGGTATACTGCAGTTTGCTAGAGAAAAAGACTACCTATATACAATTATAACAATAATAGTCTTTTTCAACTTAATGTTCGCAATATTTATAATTCCACAGATTATAAAATGATAACTTATAAGCTGATCTAAAGTAACTATATATATTCTTTCTTAAAAATTTAAGGTAATTTCTAATATTTGGTGATATAATATGGCTAGAATAGTAATGCATGAGAGAGATCATCCTTATGCTATAAAGTTAGATAATGGTAAGGAAATACATATATGTGGATGTGGTCTTTCAAAGAATAAACCATATTGTGATGGAACTCATAAAAAAACACAGGATGAAGAACCAGGAAAAATATATTTGTATGATGAATCTAACAATAGAGTAAAGATAGTATCATTCTATTATTAAATTTCATAAATAAATTTTTACACCATAAATCACTTTTTTATTGGTGCTAAAATGGCATACACAGGAAAAGAGATTTCAAAATTTATTAAAGGAATAGAAGAAGAGCAAATACAACCTGCTGGTATCGATTTAAAACTAGACAAAGTGTTTAAATTTTTAAACAGTGGATTTCTAGGAAATAACGAGAGAATATTGCCCGACTTTGAAGAAGTTACGCCTATAAATAATATATATTTATTAAATAAAGGGGGTTATAAAATAAGATTTTATGATGCTGTAGAAATTCCAAAGGATGCTATAGGTGTTTGTTTTCCTAGGAGTAGTTTATTACGTATGGGAGCATCTATTATTTGTGCTTTGTGGGATCCGGGATATGTTGGAAGAGGGGAAGCTTTATTAAATGTTATTAATGATAACGGAATAAAAATAGAAAGATATGCAAGAATTGCACAAATAACATTTATAAAATTAAAAAATGAACCTGACAAAACATATAACGGAATATATAATAATGAGAATCTGTGAAGTGATAGTAAATGGTTTGCAGAGCATTAATAATATCATCGCCTACAATTGACATTATCAATGTAGATAATACTGAAAAACTATGCGCAGGAGGGCCACCTTTATATATAGGTTTTGCTTTAAGAAAAATGAATTGCAATGTATATTTTTATGGACCTATAGGGCATGAAACTAGAAAAACAGTAAAAATACAAGAGATGTATGATATAAAAACTCTAGGGACTTTTCAAGATGTAAAAGGAGCAGTTTTTTATCATAAATACAACAATAATTATAGAATAACAAATTTCATTGGGGAAATTAAAACTATAGACATCAGTGACCTAAAAAATAAGGTATCTGAAACAAGATATGACTTATTAATAATATCTCCTATATTTAATGAAATTCCGCCTGATTACATAAAAGAACTTTATAGGCCTATAACCTTAGATCCGCAAGGATATACTAGGTCACTTAAAAATTGGATAAAATTGATTCCAATAAATAACGTAGACTTAATTCATTTATCTAATGACGATTTACCTCTAAATGAAATTAAAAATATTGAAATAGGAAATGCGACTCTTATATATACCATGGGGATGGAAAATACTATTATTATTTCCAGGAATAAAAAAATTGAAATAAAACCTGAAGGAAACTTAGTCAAGGATAGAACTGGTGCAGGAGATATAATTACTGGTTTGATATCATATTATCATTTGTATGAAAAGCTAAATATTTTAGATTCATATAATATGGCTCAGAAACAATTTGAAAACATCATTAAAGAAGTTGGAGATATAAAATATAAAATTAATGAATTGTGATTAAAAAAGGTAAGACAAAAGGTAAGACAATCGTAATAATTAAGCCTTGCATTAATGCCGAGGAACTATTTTTAACACCAGAATACTTTATTATAATTCCTAACGATGTATCCATTGTAGTTGCTCCTCCCATAGCTATAGATGGGATTCCAAAAATCGAATAAAAAACTGGAAACAAAGATAAGGTATATGCTTCTCTTAGCAAATTAGATACAAACCCTATAACTCCATAATAAGGGTTATAGATTGAAATAAAGGGCCCAATTAAAGAATACCAGCCTGACCCAATTGATATGGATAATGCATAATTCAGACTCTGCTTCAATATAAAAGATATTATAAAACCTGATATTACATCACCAATAAAAACTGATATAGTCAATAAAATACCATTTTTTATTCCTTTTATTGCTGTCTTTAAAATATCTCTAGCCGAAATACCAACAACAACTCCTATTAATCCTAGTAATATATATAGCCAATATACTGCAATATCTTCCACATAATTCATAGGGAGCTTAATAAATAAACCTATTAGTAAACCTATAGCAAATACACTTAACGGAGGGATAAATTCCTTAAACCTATTTTCCATTTTTTCCACCCAATAAAATAAATGCTATCAATACACCTATAATACTTGGCAAAAATGAATATAAAATTATTGAATAAATTAATGATAAACTTTCTCCTCCAGATAAATACCTTGATATGAACTCACCAGCTGTGATAGCCATAAAAAATATTAGATCTAAAATAGAAATCATTACAAGCATGTTTAACGCCTTAGATGATTTTTTCCCAAATTTTTTGCTTATATTCATTAATATTCCTAAAGCTATCCCTAATATTAGAAATGAATATAGTATAATATCCGAAATCATTTGTATCACTCCTATGTTTATATTAATATATGAATTTTAAACTTTTTTATAAACTCAAATAGTTTCACAAGTTTCGAGATAAACTTATAAACTCTGCTATACATGTAATACTAGGATGACAAATATGTCAGAAGAAAATCAAAATAATGAGGTGAAAAAGCAAGAAAAAACCTATACGATTAGAGGTTTAAATGAAGATCTTTATGAAAGCTTTTCGAAAGCTGCTAAGGAGATGGGCACTACAGTTGGAGACTTAATGAACCAGGCAATGAGCCAATTCTTAGTGACTTTAGAAGCTGGTAAAGATATAGGTAAAAAAATAGGCGAAAAAGCAAGCAAAACAGGAACAAATATAATTAAAGGTCCATTTGATGCATTTAAACAATTGATTTCTAGTATTGCTGAATTTGACTTAGTAAACAACATAAATGAATTAAATGTAACTAAACAAGATCTAGAAAATGCTGAAAAACCAATTATATTCTCCAATATAAAAAAATTATCATTCTCTTCTGATGTAGATGCGACTACTTTTATTAATAAAGTAAGATCGATAAAAGTTGTAGACGAACTCATAATACCATCTAATTTGCCTTTAATTATGGTAGCTAAGAAATGCCAATTAGTAAAAAAGATAACCCAAATTAAACAATAAAAATTTGGTGTAAAATTGCTTGAGCAAAGAAAAAGAAAACCTAATAATATCTATAGTTTTTATTCTCTTAACTATTTTTATTTTATCTTATCATTTTTTGTTAGGTGGCAATTTAACTCAAATTATGCTTAACGTTAGCCTCAAAATATTAAACAAAATTGGCTATTTGGGAATATTAATTTTGATGGCTGCCGAAAGTGCGCTAATACCTATACCAAGCGAAATAGTTATGCCTCTTGCAGGAATTCTAGCTAGAAATGGCGCATTTAATCTATATATTATAATCATATATGGCACTCTAGGAAATTTAATAGGTTCATTAATTCTATATTATATAGGTATATATATTAGGTCACCTTTTATTAATTTTGTTGTTAAATATTTTAAGTTAAATATAAAGTATGTAAAACTATCTGATGATCTATTTAGCAAATACGGAAATTCCATAATATTTTTTGGTAGAATAATGCCTGCTATTAGATCTGTAATTTCATTACCAGCCGGTTTTTCTAAAATGAATTTATATAAATTTGGTCTATATACTTTGCTTGGTTCAATACCATGGAACCTTTCTCTGACTTTAATTGGATTTTACTTTGGGTCAAACAAATCATTAATTCTAAAATTCGATTATGTAATAAGTTCATTGACTCTAATAATTGGTATCTATTATTTAATAAAATATTTAAAATAACTAAATATTTTGCCTTAGCACTTTGTTTCTTAAAGGATCTAAACCGGTAACACTAATTTCTATATAATCCCCATTTCTTATATAATATCCCTTAGCATGACCTACTCCAGGAGGAGTTCCAGTAAATATTAAATCACCCGGATATAATGTCATAAGTTTTGATACTTCAACAACTATATTTGCATAATCATAATACATATCTGATGGACATCCGTGCTGAACAGTTTCTCCATTAAGTTTCGTTGTTACACATATATTTTCCATCTCGCTGTAGTCTTGTATAATTTTAATGTATGGCCCTATAGGTGAAAAGGTATCTAGACTTTTTGCTTGACTCCATGGCAAACACTCATTATTATTTTCTCCATATTGAAGGTCCCTAGCTGTAACATCATTTCCGGAACTGTATCCTATTATTGATTCCTTAGCCTCGTTTATGTTTGCGTTTTTAACTTTTTTGCCAATTAATATTACTACTTCTCCTTCATAATCTGGTTTCTTAATGAAATCTGGAATTACAATATTAGAATTTGATCCAATTAATGCACTTGGCGCTTTTAAGAAAAATGCTGGTTTTAAACTTCCTTTCATCTCTTTTGCATGTGCAACATAATTTTTTCCAATACCAACTATTTTGCTAGGATAAGGGTTGGGAGGTTGTAAAACAGAATTAATTGTATATTCCGTTTTAATATTAAATTGATCGATGTTTCTAATTAAATATTCTAAAGATTGGGGAAGATTAGTATAAAAATTTCTTATATATAGTTTACTGTTATCATTTTTTTCTGCTCTATAAAAATATCCATCATGAAATATCGCAAGTTCTTGATTACCCTGAATTAAAACATTGCCAATTTTTATGCTATCCATAACTATTCCCCATTTATGTTTTAACTTAATTAATTTTAAATATTGTTGAAAAAGAATACTAAAAAAATTAATTGCTGACAACCAATAAAAATATAGTGATAAAAATGGCTGAGACAAAAAAATGCATAGAATACATATATTTAAAATCAGATGATATTAGCAAATACAAAAATCATATATTTGTAATTCCAATTGGTAGCATTGAACAACATTGCGGTTTACCACTGGGACTTGATTCTATTATTATTAGCAAAATAGCATCAGATCTTTGCAAGGTAATGAATGATGTAATAATAATGCCTACTATTTATTATGGATTTTCTCCAGAATGGTATAATGCTAAAGGTACAATTACACTAGATATGGAAACTTTTTCTGGAATCATAAAATCTATTTTAAATTCAATAGCTAAATTTGGAGGTAAAAAAATAGTTTTTTTAAATGGACACGGAGGTAATTCTTATATATTAGAAAGCGTATTAAGGGAATGGATCTCAAATAATTCAGAAACTATTATATTATTAATAAATTATTGGAAGGTGTTAAATATAAATATAGGCCATGCAGGTAACGTGGAAAAAAGTATTGCTAAGGCATTAAATATAAATATAGAGGAATCAGAATGCAATGGCAAAATAGATCTATATAATGGTAACGCAAAAATAATCGTTAGTGGTCCTAAAGAAGAATCAAAAACTCAAGAAATAAATGAAATAAACCTTAACCATGATGACATAATCTTAAAAATAAAAGAAGAAATAATTAAAGCATTAAATTTTGTGAATGAAGAAAGTGGTTCATTTATATTATAGCGTCGAAAATAAAAGTTAATTAAATAAACAATTAAAATCTTTGTAAATATTTAAAAATGCACATTATTAAAATATATTTAGAAAAATGAAATCATTAGGTGTTAAAAATGGAACTAAAAAGTAACGATGCCATATACTTAAACAATGTAGTAAAATTATATGGAAATTATCCTGCTCTAAGAGGTATTACATTTAATATACCTGACGGAGAAAAGTATGCCTTACTTGGCCCTAACGGCGCTGGTAAATCTACTACTTTAAAGTTAATAGCAGGAATATTGAAACCAGATAAAGGAGAAATTAAGATTTATGGTATGGATCCTTTGACAGATCTTAATTCCAAAAAAATAATCGGATATTTGCCAGAAGATGCGACGCCTTATAGGAATTTATCTGTTAGAGAAAACTTAGAATATATAGGAGCATTAAGAGATATAGAAGACCTAGATAATAGAGTAGAAGAAATGCTTGATAATTTAGGTTTAAGGGAATATGAGAGAGCAAAAGTGTCAAAATTGTCAAGGGGGAACCTACAGAAACTTGCCATAGCTTTAGCTTTAATACACAGACCTAAGGTCTTATTGCTTGATGAACCATTAAACTACTTAGATATACCAACACAAGAAGAAGTGATATCTTTACTTAATAAGATGGGCAGTACAATGCTTGTTTCGACTCATATAATGGCTGTCGCAGGGAGATTAACAGATAAAATAATAATGATATCAAAAGGAACCGTTATATGGAATGGATCATTCGAGGAACTCAAAAGCATGGCCAACGAAGGTGAACCAATAGAAAAAGTAGTAGCAAGACTAATGACAAATAATCTTTAGACGGTGATAAGATGAGCAACTTCTTTAAATTGTTAAAATTTGTAATAAAAACTAGAGTATCAAATACTATGCTCGCGATTTTATTAGTAGTTATCTTGTATTCAATATTTACAGGACTAGAAATTATGAAATCGGGTATTAAAATTGAAACAAAAATACCTTCATATTATGCTGTTGCATACGCAACATTTTTTATGGCATTCTCTTCATTTTCAGGAGGTTTAGCTGTTTTAAAATCTGATAGAGATTATTTATTTATGCTTCCCATAAAAAAATCTCAATTAATAATATCTTTATTCATTGCGCAAATAATAGTTTTAGGCACAGCAATAATCGCTTTTGTAGGATTTTATTTGCCATTTCTTGGATTAAATTTATGGGAAATTATAGTTTCATTTATACTTTTTATTCTTTTTATAACTTCACTTAGCACATACGTTGGAGATCTACAAACAACAAAAAGAGCTATAATAGCTATTTTATTAGCTATATGGGGAATATCGCCCTACTTTGGCTTTAAACTTACACCCACAGCAATATTTTTTGGATATCCATTATATGGAATTATAATCTTGTTCCCAACAACCATAATATCTATGGCATTCACCGTTAGAAAATTAGCTAGCGTTAGCCTAGAATATCAAAGATCAATATCCAAAGAAGGCAATGCAGAATTTAAAGATTCATTGAGGTTTAACAAATATTCAAGACTTAAAGCGCTTTATTATCTTAACATTATGTATATAACGATATCTGGAAGAAGCGGTGGAATGGGATATGGGATTAAATATTTCTCCAATAGAATTAAACTTAGGACTTTATTAATTTATATATCAATATTATCAGCTATTTATTATATAGTTGTTTGGAAGCTATTTTTAGCATATGCACAAACAGCTTCTATTGTTATAACTATATTCTCAATTTCATTTTTCTATAGCTTTACACAATCTTCAATAGCTAATGAAAGACCATGGCTAGCATTTACATCAATAGATCCGGGAGAATACTTATCGCATCTAAGCCTTTCAAAGACTATTGCAACTTTTATAGTAACTCTGCCCTTAATTTTAGCCAATGCTCTGCTATATTTTGTTGGCGGAAAAGCAGCCCTGTCTCAGGTACCTTCATTAGCTATAGCCTTCCCATCAATTCTTATAATTTCATTTTATATAGTTTCAAAGTTTAACATAATTCCACAAATAAAGGAAGAAGGGGTTATGCCAGCTCAAATGAGAGGAAGGCAAATGTTTTTTGCTATACCAATATACGCAGTTATAATAATATCCGTAATATCATCATTCAATATGTTATGGGGTTTAATAATATCATTAGTACTGTTTATTGTATCTATGGTTTGTTTTGTTAATAAGAAAATGTGGAGAGACGCAGCTTTTTCATTGGTTGAAAATGGTTATACGTAATTATATTAATAATTTCCACCTTTTTAAATTCGAGTCTACTTGATATTATTTTAAATAAATTATATAAAAATTGTATAAGCGTTAACCGGGGGGTTAACAATTTTATTGGGAACCATCAATATTAGACGCTAGATTTGATGAACTTATTAGCTCCATTATTTTGTCATGGAGCAATGAAATTAGCTTTCTTCTATCCTCCATTAAAACAACATCGCTAAATCCTTTAGCAACAATACTATGAGCGAATGGTGATGGATATGGTAAAGGACCTTTTATATGAATTTTGACATCATTATTTTCAATCCATTCTAATACTTTTGTTGCTGCCTTTATGTCCATATAATCTTCTAAGATTTCCCTCAAAGTCTCCTTAATTATTGGCAAATCTGGCATCTCTTCTAAAAGTAATTCAAGAAGCTTTTGTGCATTGAGTTGCATTCTTTCAGGACTTCTTTCCCATCCCTTATATCTTCTTAGTATCATGAAGCTTCTTTGAGCAACATGTCTAAACCTTCTTCTCATCATTTCAGTTCTCTTTATTGCATTTTCTAATACATCCCTGAAATTATTTTTATTTATATCTTTTATTAATCCCTCTATCATTTTATAATCCGGTTCTTTAGTCTTTTCGATAGCCTGATATGAAAGCATGAAACCATTATCTGTTACAGTTATTTTAACAGGCAATCCTAATTCATTTGATAATACACTTGCATAAGCTCTTGATAATGCATCATTTGCCCTTCTGCCAAAAAGCATGTGAAATACTATATTCCATCCATCTTCATCTCTAAAATATTCAATTAATATGTTTTTATTTCCAGGAACTATACCTACATAAGCAAGTTCTTCCCAAATATACCTGATTACCTCATTGGCAGCATGCTCTTCTAATAAATAATTTTCTATCAAAACTTTTTTAGCATCACTAACTTTTTTATTAACTAAAAAGTTTCCTATTTTTTCCCTAAATTCTCCTACCTTTAAAGCGCTATCAAAACTTAATGGCAACATCTCACTAAACCACTCAGGAACAGTAGGCTTTTTTCCTTCAGCGCTTTCAACCTTAATTTCCATACCTTTACTTTTTAGAAACCTATATGTTTTTCCTCCAAGTATAAAAATATCTCCTTCTTCTAATATTTCAACAAACTCTTCTTCCAAATTCCCAACATACTTTCCATCTGTAGTCATAACTCTTACCTTTGCCTCATCAGGTATAGTGCCTGTGTTTAGTTGATATATCATTCTTGCTCCTTTCTTCCTACCAAACAAGTTTTCATTTTCATCATACCATATCTTGGGAAATACTTTTTCATTTTCTAAACCATACTTTCCTGATAAATAATTAATTACTGACATAAATTCCTCCATGGTTAATGAGTTATAATTATATGACCTTTTTATTAATTCATATGCATCGTCCAAACTCCATTTTTGATCTATGGACATGCCTACCAATTGTTGAGCTAAAACATCTAAAGGATTCATGGGAATTCTAACATTATCAATTTGCCTATCTAAGGCACTTTTTGCTAAAACAGTGCACTCAACTAAGTCATCTCTATCAACAACTATAATCCTACCTTTACTAATTTGAGTTATATGATGTCCTGCTCTACCTATTCTTTGCAATAACCTGCTTACACTCTTTGGACTGCTAAGTAAAACAACCAAATCAATATAACCTATATCAATTCCTAATTCAAGGCTCGTACTAGAAACAACTACTCTAAGTTGACCTTTCTTTAATTTTTCTTCTACATTAAGTCTCACGTCCCTGGAAAGGCTACTATGATGGGCTTCAATTTCATCTAAATCTAACATTTTTCTGCTTGCAAGCAATTTCTTTAGTTTATATGAAACCCTTTCCGTTGCACTTCTAGTATTAGTGAAAATTAAAGTCGTTTTAGAATTCTTAACAAGATTTGCTAGGGTTTCGTATATTTCATTATTAATTTCTTCAGCACTTCCATGAATTAAATCTGTTTTTGGAGTTATGACTCTTATATCAAAAGGTTTAGAAAACCTCGCATCTACTATCTCTACTTCTCTAGGCTTTCCATCTTCATAACCCCCTAAATATTTTGCTACTTCTTCTAAAGGTGATATTGTTGCTGAAAGTCCTATTCTTTGAATACTTCTTCCAGTTTTGTTTTTGACCAAATATTCCAACCTTTCAAGACTCAGTGAAAGATGTGCCCCCCTTTTGCTTGATGCTATTTCATGAATCTCATCAACGATAACCCATTTTGCGGTAGAAAGTCTCTCTTTAAATTTAGGAGCAGATAGGCTGATACTTAATGATTCTGGTGTTGTTATCAATATATGAGGAGGCGATCTTAGCATTTTCTGTTTTATATTTGATGGAGTATCGCTTGTCCTAACACCTACATTTATTTCGCTTATATTATAACTTTCTTGACTTGCTATTTGATAAATCTCCTTTAACGGAATTAACAGGTTTTTTTCCATATCATTATCTAACGCCCTTAGAGGGCTTATGTAGATAGCATATATTTGATTTTGTAGTTCTCCTTTTTCGCTCATCTGAAACAAATCATCAATAATTGCTAAAAAAACTGATAATGTTTTTCCAGTACCTGTAGGACTTGAAACCAAAACATTTTTACCTTGTTTGATATATGGAATAGCGTATCTTTGAGGATCTGTAAATTGTCCGAATTTATTAGTAAACCATTCTCTAACATATGGTCTTAGCAGATTTAGTATTTCCTCATCTTCCATGTTAAATTCCTCATACTTAACGTATACATTAAACCTTTTTAGCTAATTCATCTTATAAAAATAAGTATAGATTATGATTATAATCATTGAACTATGTTTTCGTTATTGCTTTATTAAAATAAACAAAAACTTAAAATTATTATCCTTCTATAATTTTTTTAAAGTATCTAGTCAACATTAGATCATCGATTCCTCCGCATAATTTATGGGAGCAAAAAATTGCTATAACGTCTGATCCCTTATTATACATTATGGATGCAAGATCTGATAAAGATAAACCAATGCTACCATATGCACCTTCATCTATAGGTATATCTACCAGATTAACTTCTAAGCCTTCTAATCCCATATCTGAGTATATTTTTATTATATCTCTCATGGTTATAGTACCAACATAATTATTTTTGTTAACAACTAATACTCCACTTTTGTGTTTATTTATAATATTATCAACGGCATCTATCATTTTGCTATCATTTATTTCTATTACTGGATATTCTTTGTCTAAAATATCCTGAACTCCTATTTCAGGATGAATTGAAGAAATAATATAGATTATATCATGAGTCGTTAGTATCCCATAAATCCTTTCTGGATCTCCTACCAAAACTGAGGTTATATCTTTTTGATTCATAATATCTATAGCTTCTTTTATTGGTGTTGTTTTAGTAACATAGATAGGCGATTCCAGTTCAATAGAAGAAAGTGTTAAATTAGAAGGATTCGATCCTTCTAATAGTATTTTCAATAAAGATGTTAAATTAAAAATTCCTACTATTTGATCTCCCTGCTTAACTGCTAACCTTCTCAGCCCTCTTTCATACATAAAGTTTACAGCGTTTGATACATATTCATTAATGTCTATAGAAATTAATGGTTTTGATGCTATCTCATAAATGCTTTCATTTATTGACAACCTCACACCCATTATTTAATGCCAAGCAATAATTATAAATATTAAGAAACTTTACAGAATTTTTCTATAGATACATGATTTATTTAGTTTTTATCAACATTTTTTAATAATTATTACATAATTTTTGAAATTATAAGCCTTAATATCTATAATAAATGTGAATAGTTTCGTTATTAAACATAACAAATTCACTTATCTGTGTTTTTATAAAAATAAAATGTAATTAGTATAAAATTTATAAGCCTTGAATAATTAATAAAAATTGATAGTGATTAGCATTGTCAGATATGTTATCTAAAGAAGAGAAATTAAAAATTTTAAAATCAATTGAGACTGATGAAGAGTTTAGATACTCTTTATTGGGAGCATTGGGCCTAACTGAAATAATAAAGAGACTTGATACTCTTGAAAAAAACCAGGAAATGATATTATTAGAAATAAGAAAGTTATGGGAAGAGGTTAAGGAGTTAAAGGAAAGTCAGAACAAGTTATGGGAAGAGGTTAAGGAGTTAAAGGAAAGTCAGAACAAGTTATGGGAAGAGGTTAAGGAGTTAAAGGAAAG
>NZ_JBMFIW010000005.1:0-72780 GCF_049974385.1 Caldisphaera sp.
GTTATCCAGTTTGCTGTAACTGATGAAGGTCTTATTGAGTGTGATTTACCTCTTCTGCTATTCTTATGCATATGTTTTCACTCCCCAATTTTATTTCTATCAAAGAATTTATTAGTTTTATTGAACTTATAAATTACGCTCCATCATAGCTCTTAACCTCATAAAGTTAAAATTTTTACGTAATAATATCTTTATTTTATTAAATGAAGTTTTCTAATTTTCCCTTTAAATCTATAAACCACTAATATAAACTAAAACCTGGTGAAGACTGAAATGACCGAAAAAACCTTAGTATTGGTTAAACCTGATGGGGTTAAGAGAGGTTTAATTGGAGAAGTTATATCAAGGTTCGAAAAGAAAGGATTGAAGATCTTGGCATTAAAAATGGTAAAGCTCGACAAAAGTAAAGGCGAAGAGTTTTATTCGGTTCATAAAGATAAAAGTTTCTTTAAAGATCTGGTAGAATTTATAACAAGCGGACCAATAGTTGCAATCATACTAGAGGGAGATTCGGCGATCTCTGTAGTAAGGTTAATGATAGGTAGTACCGATGGCAGAAAAGCCCAACCTGGTACTATAAGAGGAGATTTTGCATTATCTATACAGGATAATGTTGTCCATGCTAGCGATTCTCCTGAAAGCTTTGAGAGAGAATATAAGGTTTTATTTAAAGACGAAGAAATAATTACTTATTAGATTTTTTATCTAATATTTCTTTTATCTTCGAAAGTACTATGTTATATTCTTTAAAACCCGCATTTTTCTTAATTTCAGCAATTTCTTTTAAAGTCAATAATTCGTCATTACTTATGTAATTCTTAAATTGTGTAATCAATTTTATTGCATGCTCCTGAGGAACATCAGTATATATAACGTCACCTTCATTAGCATGCCTACCTATTAAAATTTTGCCTTCTATAGAAACAGCAATTGTAGAGCCTACCTTAGCATATTCTAGACTCTTATCTTTATCCTTTATTGCCATGATCCTACCTAGATCTTTTCCCTTTTCGTTAATTAATGGATATCCGGGCTTTATAATACCCCCGCTTACTTCAACCCCTACAATAGCAGGGTCACTCCTTCTAAACACATATCCTGGTAAGATCTTAAATTTTCCAGGTCTTATCAATGAATTCAATTCTTTTTGTATCTCCTCTTCTTTTAGTTTTTCTCTCCATTCGTTATACTCTTCTATCAAGTGGTAAATAATATTATTCTGGAAGACCTTAATATTATTATTTGATAATTCTGCCTCAGCCTCTGGCAATATTTTTACGTTAAAAGCAATTATCGCCCCTAATGATCTATCTTTTTTAGCTGTTAAAGATGCCTCAAGTATATCTGATTTATTAACGTTTCCAATATCAGCAATCCTAATTGGTATATTCATTCTTTTAAAAGCTTCTATTAAAGCTTCAAGAGTTCCTAGAGTATCAGCTTTTATTATGATACCATTATTTTCTGCCTTAAAGATAAGCTCCTTTACTTCGCTTTGCAACATTTTACTAATTTTTTCCGCTTCTTCATAATTGTTTGCAACTTGAATTGAAGACCCTGCTAAAGCATTCTCTAAATTCGCGGCTGCAATTCTTACCCCAGCAGCTGCGTAAACTTCTTGAACACCAACAAACCTTGTTCCTCTAGCTCTCATATCACTTAATGGAGATGGCATTAAGAGTGATCTTACTGTAGTTATTATGGGCCCATTTTTACCATTAAGAACTATTATATCCCCGACTCTTATTACACCGTCGTAAATTATAGCATCTAAAACGGTACCTAATCCTTCTACTTCTTTAACCTCAAGTATTGATCCCTTAGCAGGTCCTTCAGCAAAAACAAGTTTATTCTTTAAATATTGCTGAGCAAGACCTGCTAATACAGCTAACAAATCTGGAACTCCTTCCCCAGTTTTAGCTGACAAAGGAACTATTGCTATTGTTTTTGTAAAATCTCTAATTTTTGTATATAAATCCGATTGAAATCCTAGCTCAGAAAGTTTTATTACAATTGTTCCATAAATTATTTTTTCTAATTCTTCTTTTGCCTTATTAGATTGCTTTTGGAAAGAAATAGCAAAAGGCTGATCTGAAAAACTTTCCCATCCTGGAATCCTGTCTATTTTATTTGCGGCAACTAAGAAAGGTACCTTCCTTGACTTTAATAAATCTATAGCTTCATATGTTTGGTCTTGAAGACCTTTAGTAATATCTATAACTAATATTGCAAAATCAGCTATGCTTCCTCCTCTTTTTCTTAGATTTGAAAATAATTCATGACCAGGTGTATCTATAAATAACAATCCAGGTATAGTAAGCTTAATTGGAACTATTTTTTTAAGAGGCTCTGATATTTTCTCAATTACATCAGAAGGTACAATGCTGGCTCCAATGTGTTGAGTTATTCCCCCCGCTTCTCTTGCTGCTATAGCAGTACTCCTAATTTTATCTAGCAATGATGTTTTTCCATGATCTACATGGCCCAAAACAACAACTATTGGCTGTCTTAATTTCTTAGTTTGAGACCCTTGAGATTGGATTTGGCTCATTTTATTATCCCCCCAATTTGTAGACACTTTTAAAGGTTTAATATAAAAATGCTTATTCTTACAATAACTAACTTCTTCCCACTTGAAAAAAGCTTTTCAACCACTAATCCTTTTTTGTAAACTTCCTCCTTTAATGAAAAAATTCATTCTAATAATATCTAAACAAGAAAGTAGGTTACATAATATCTATCCATAATTCTTATTTTTAACTTAAATCAAAGCTGAAATTTACATTAACTATATAATTAAGTTTTTCAAATATTTTCTCTACTATTCTAATCTCATTCGAATCTATAATGAATAATCCATTAGCAGCATATAAAATTTCTTCACAATCGCCAATAATTTTTGTAATTTTTAAAACAATATAATTATCAAACTTTGATGGATAAAAAAACAAACCAAAAGTTTTACCATTATAATCTATTATAGAATTAAAACATGTTCCTTTTTCTTCCAGCGAAGAAACCTTGAACCCTTTTTGTTTCAAAAGTGATATTATTGTTTCAGCCTTCTTCTTCATCGTATTCTTCTGATTCAACATCAAACTCTACCTCTCCTTCTTTAGTAATATTATTAATGCAGTCTAATTTTTCGTTACCTGTAATTTCTGCTATAAAACCGAATCTTTTAATTATATTACAGATATTGTCCCAGGGTACAACTGCCTTTTGGCCTGTTTCTGTCTCAATATATGCTAGCCTTCCGTTCCTTGTTATTTTTGCCTTCATTGTCAATTTAGATACCCAATAATATTGAATTTTTAAAAATATTAAATCTTAACTTAAGTTAGAATTTGATATAGTATTAATAAAACAGCTATCATGAATAACTTATCTCTACGTTGAGTTGAGCTAGAGCAGTTTTCCTTCTTTCGGCCCTTGGGTCCGGTATCATACGTCCTCTTACAGTTTTTTTCCTTCTTTCCCCGTCTTTCTCTGGATGAAATCCGGGAGGTTCTGATAAAAGTACTTTTTTTCTTACAGCCCCAGGTACTCCTGGATGCATTGGAAAACCTGTTGCATCGCTTCCACCTCTTATTTTAAATCTTAAATTATCAAAACCAAGCAGACTACCATCAAATTCGTCTCCAATTTCTAATCCCGAAATTCTAATCATTATATCTTCTGGAACCGCTAATTGCCATGCTTTTGCTCTAAAAGCTTTTGCCTCCGCTTCATTTGATCCTGCCAATTCTCCTAACAGTTCACTACTAATCCAAACCTCATTCTCTGGAACATTATCTGACTGAATTGCCTTTAATGGAACGTTTGCTTTCCCGCCTTCTTTTTTAATGCTTAAAGTCAAAATACCTACTTCATTTAATTTAAGCTCTTCAAATAATTTTTTGCCGACCTTGGCTTTAGGCAATTCTTTTCTTTCTTGCTCTTTTGTTTTTTTCATGGATTCATTTAATTTAAGCTCTTCATCGTCAACGCCTTTAACTTTTACATTGACAGCTTTGTTACCTGCTCTTGGATCCGAAATTACTACCCTTAATGGTGGTCTCTCTTCAGCTGGCATTTTTTACACCCTTTTACTCCCTCTGAAAATCATTGTTTGGTAGTTTTAAATGCTTTTAGCACTTATATTTATTATTGATTAAAAATTAAAATATAAACGAAATACTCAACCCTTAGAGGCAAAATATAATATAAGCATTAATCTTCATATAGTGTAACCTTTACATCAGCTTTAACCTTATCTGAAGAGAATGGTGGTATTGAATTCCCTAAGTCTATTGCTATAGATACCTGATTTCCTGTATCGTCAGTTATCTTTACCTCAGCAATATATGTTGTCTCAGGACCTCCTGATTCAAAAACTTTCATTAAAGATTCATAAAGCCTAGATATTGCCATTTGAAATGCAACAGGACTTGATAAGTCCTCAGGTTTAAGTGATATGGAAGCAAAATTTTTCATTACCCTACCAACTCTTGCCTCTCCCTTAAATTCTTTGTTTACTATGTTCTTTTCTCCTTCTGACATCATTAATTCACCGCAATAATTATTGTATCCAAATTTAATATGCTTAATGTTTAATTTATTACTCTCATTTAATTATAAAAAATTTTTAGGCTGAATTATAAACATTAGAAATCATCGAGTGGAAAAGGTATGCAAGAAAAAAGAGATGAAATTATTAATAACTTTAAAGAGATTGAAACCAAGTGGCAAAAATTGTGGGATGAAAATAAAGCTTTTGAAGCTAATCCCAATGAAAAAAAGAAATTTTTCATTACATTTCCATTCCCATATATGAATGGTCTTCCCCATTTGGGAGGGGCCTTTACTATACTTAGAGTAGATATAATGGCTAGATATAAAAGAATGAGAGGATACAACGTATTATTCCCTCAAGGATGGCATGCAACAGGAGGTCCGATTGTAGCATCAGCAAAAAGAATTAAAGAAAAAGATCCTAAAAAAATAAAAGAACTAAAAGAGATGGGAGTATCAGATGATATTGTAAGTAATTTTGAAGATCCTACTTATTGGGTATTTCATTTTACAAGTGAATGGGAAAAGGATCTAAGAAGATATGGATTAAGCATTGATTGGAGAAGGAAATTTTACACAACAAGTCTAAATCCGTATTTTAGTAAATTTGTGGAATGGCAATACTATAAACTAAGAGATCTAAATTATATTGCTAAAGGTAGCCATCCAGTTGTTTGGTGTCCTAAAGAAAAGAAGGTTGTGGGTGATCATGACAGGCCTGATGAATATGCAGGTATAGGTCCAGTTGATGCCACTATAATTAAATTTAAGATAGAAAATGACGATTTAATAATCCCTACATTAACCTATAGACCTGAAACAATTTTTGGAGTTACAAACATATGGATAAATAAAGATTCTACATATAATATTGCAGAGATTGATGGAGAGAAATGGATTATAAACGATTATATGATAGATGAGCTTTCAGACCAAAAACACGAAGTCAAAGTTTTAAAGAAAATACAAGCAAAAGAAATAATAGGTAAATATGCATTAAATCCTATAAACAATAAAAAAATACCTATATTACCAGCAAGCTTCGTTATTTATGATGAAGGTACAGGAATTGTTATGAGTGTCCCTGCTCATGCTCCATACGATTATATTGCACTCGAAGATCTGAAGAGAAACAAAGAAATTATAAAAGAATTTGGATTAAACGAAGAAGAAATAAAGAAATTAAATCCCTTAGTTATAATAAAGAGCTCTGACTTTAAAGATATACCAGCTAAAGAAATGGTAAGAAAGTTAAACATAAAAAGCCAAAATGATGTAGAATTATTAGAAAAGGCAACAAAAGAGCTATATGCTAAAGAATTTTATAGCGGAATAATGTATAATGTTGGTGAATATAGCAATATTAAAGTTAATGAAGCCAGAGAAAAAATAATAGAAAACCTAAAAGATAAAAATAAGGCACTAAAAGTATACACATTACCTTCAAAGGTTTATTGTAGATGTGGCGCCAGGACTCACGTAAAATTTGTTGAGAATCAATGGTTTTTATTATATAGCAACGAAAGTTGGAAAAACAAGTCCAGAGAACTAGTAAAGAATATGAATTTTTATCCTGAATCTGCAAGAGAAGATTTTCTTAGACTAATAGATTGGCTTAGCGACTGGGCATTTACACATATGAATGAATTAGGTACACCATTACCTTGGGATAATACATGGGTTATAGAAAGCCTTAGCGATTCAACTATATATATGGCTTATTATACGATAGCACACTATATCCAGAACAAAATAGAGCCTTCAAAATTAATTCCGGAACTCTTTGATTATATTTTCTTAGGAATAGGCAACTTAGATGAGCTATCTCAAAAAACACAACTAAATAAAGATCTAATAGAAAAAATGAGACAAGAGTTTCTATATTGGTATCCAGTTGATCTTAGAATTAGTGGTAAAGACCTCATGCAAAACCATTTATTGTTTTTCATATATCACCACGCAGCAATTTTTGATAAAGACAAATGGCCTAAAGGAATAGGCATAAATGGGTGGGTTTTATTAAATGGAGAAAAAATGTCTAAAAATAAAGGAAACTTTTTGTTATTAAGAGATGCATTAAACAAGTGGGGTGCTGATGTAACAAGATGGTCAGAAGTAATGGCTGGAGCTGATCCAGGGTATGATGATGCAAACTTTGAGACATCTATTGTTGATAATGCTATAGATGAGCTAAATTCATGGCTGGAATTAGTTAAAAACAATTATAATAAAGGTAGGGATTATAAGCTTAGTTTGGATGATTGGTTCGAGAGCGTGATTAATAGTACAATAAAAGAGGTTACAGAAGATATGGAACAAACAAGGTTTAAGACAGCTTTAGTTAAGTCATATTATTATCTTAAAAACAAATATAAATGGTATCTCACCAGAGCTAATATCCCAAATAAAGAGGTTATAAACGATTATTTAGAGAATGTTACATTAATGATAGCGCCAATAGTACCTCATATTGCAGAAGAAGCTTGGCATATTATGGGTCATAAAGATTTGGTTTCCCTTCATCAATGGCCTTTATTTGATGAAAATAAAATTAACAAAAAGTTTGAAAAAGCTGAGGAATTGATAGAAAGAATAATCAAGGATACCAAAGAACTAATTAATTTAATAGGAGAAACTAATAAAGTTTACATCATTATAGCATCTCCATGGAAATATGAATTATTTGATTTAGCAAAAGAAATAGCTAAAAACAATAAATCAATAACTGATTTGAAGCAGAAATTACTGGAAAATGATTTTAAGATAGAGAAAAGCAAAGTAGTAAAAGTTGTTAACATGATTTCTAAATATCCAGAACTAATAGAAAACTACATTCCTAGAGAATTAGAGATAAAATCAATCCAAGAGTCAAAGGAATTCTTGAGCAAAGAACTTAAGAAAGAAATTGTAATTGAATTTGAAGAAAACTCAAAACTACCAAGAAGTGATCTAGCCTTACCAGGGAGACCTGCCCTATATCTTGAAAAACAAGTCTCTCAACAAAATAGATGATAAAAAATGAACAAAATAAATGAGCTAATATATTCACTTAACAGCATAGCTAGAAGTGGATGGATGATTAAAGGAGTAGAACCGTGTAAGGCGGAAACTGTTTCTCAACACCTTTTTGCATCAGCATTAATAGCGCTAGAATTATCATCAAGTTTAAATAATGCAGATAAATATAAAGCCGCCTCTATAGCTTTAATTCATGACATAGGAGAATCTATTATTGGAGATATCAGCAAAAGTGCAAACATCGATAAATCTAAATCTGAAAAAGAAGCCATAGAAAAGCTTGATTTAAATAAAGATATAAAACAACTTTATATGCTTTATGAGTCGGAAGATACATTGGAAGGGATAATAGCTAAGATCTCAGATTTATTGTCTACATATTTAATTTCTTTAAAATATGAAAAAGAGGGCTATAATGTAAAAGATATTAAAAATAATGTAAAAGAACAGATATTTTTGCTTTCTAAAAAACATAATATAGAAAAGAATGTAACGGAATTCTTGAAAAAAATAGAAGAATAAAATCTAAAATTAAAGCTAAAGGCTTTCTTACACTATATTTCATTGGAGGAAAAATGAGTGAAAATAAAATCCAGCTAAAGTTACCTATTTCAACAATTGGAATAAGCACAGCAGAAGACTTATCTTTATACCATTATCTATCTGGAGGGACTTTACTGCGTCTTGTGATACCTTCAAAAATGAAGAGCCTTGAATGCCATGATTACGACATTTGCCAAATATATAACCCAAATCTATATGCATTAAAAGAATTGAATTTAACAGAAATAGAAAAAATAGTTAAAACATGGAATATTAATGGAATAATATTTGAAGGTTATGGAGTAGAAGATATAATCAGCAACGAATTTATAAGCAAAATAAAAGATGTATTAAATATACCTATTGGGGTTAGAATTTATCAACCGTTTGATTTATATAAAGCTGATTTTATAATATATGATCACTTTATTGAATATAATGATAATTTAAACGTCATTAAATTCCTTAAGAATTATAAAACATCTTATCCATGGATAGAGCTACAACTTTACTACAGAGAACCCCTAATTGAAAAATTCTTTCCATTAGCCGGAATAACTGGAGAAAAAGGTATACCAATACATATATATCTATTAGATCATAAAGGAGGAGGTCCAGTTAAAACACTATATAATGAAATTAGAGAACTTAATACTTATACTTATATACATGCAAATTTATATGGTGAATATATAACTTACTGTTCTAATTGTAATAAACCGGTAGCGTATAGAGAAGAAGGAGTGTTACTTGCATTGGAACTAAACAACAATCGTTGCTGGAATTGTAATACAGAGTTGCCATTTAAAAAAATTATTTCTAAGAAGTCAGATCAAAAATTAATTAAAATGAGTAGGGGTGATACGATATGGTACGATCCGAGAGCAGTTCAAATACATTAAAAAATCATATAAGACTGGCAAAGTTTTGGAGTCCTATTACAGATAGGGAAAAATGGGTTAAGTGCAACTTATGCCATAGAAGGTGCTTAATAGCTCCTAACGCCTGGGGAGTTTGTGGGGTTAGAAAGAACATCGATGGAAAGCTATATACAATGGTATACGGCTTATTAACAGCAGAAAATGTTGATCCCATAGAAAAAAAGCCTTTAATGCATTTTAATCCAGGCAGTTCAGTGTTAAGCATATCTACAGTCGGCTGTGATTTCTTTTGCTCTTTCTGCCAAAATTGGGAAATTAGCCAAAGCAGATTAGAAAAAGGACTTTATGGAGAAAAAAAGACACCGGAAGAAATAATAGATGATGCTATAAAGATTAAAGCAGATGGAATCTCTTATACATATAACGAACCAACTATAATGTATGAATTTATGTATGATACAGCCGTTTTGGCCAAGAAAAACAACTTATTTAATACCATGGTAACAAATGGCTACATGACTCCAGAAGCCGTTGATGAGATTGGAAATTTTTTTGATGCAGCAACTGTAGATTTCAAGGGTGGAGGTAACAAAGAATTTTACAGAAAATATATGGGAGTACCTAATCCTGAACCAATATTAGAAACGCTAAAAGCTATGAAAGAAAAGAAAATTTGGATTGAAATAACGAATCTAGTTGTACCTAAAGTTGGAGATAAGGAAGAAGACATAAAAAGGCTTGCAAGGTGGATAATAGATAACTTAGGAGATAATGTACCTTTCCATCTTTTAAGATTTCATCCAGATTATAAAATGTTAGACAGCGAAGACACGCCAGTAAAGACTCTTGAAAAACTTGCAAAGATAGCAAAAAATGAAGGTTTAAAATACGTTTACATAGGTAATGTGCCAGGACACGAATTAGAGCATACATATTGTCCAAAGTGTGGATATCCACTAATAGAAAGATATGGTTTTTATATAACTGCTTGGAGATTAACAGAGGATAATAGATGTCCTAAATGTGGGACAAAAATAGATATTATTGGTAAAAAAAGAAACTCATCCCCATTTTCACTCTCTATAATATAGATAAACTATATAATTTATATTTTTAAAAGTGATTTTTAATTATCAGAGAAATTATTAAACATAATAAGCTTTCAATATAAATTATAGTTTATTTAGATTGAAGGAAATCATTATAAACTCTGCTTGATAAAAATCATAGGGCAACAGAGGAAACTGGTGTGTAGAATATGATGTTCTGTCCTAAATGTGGAGGAGTAATGATACCCATAAAAAAGAATGGAAAGGTAATATTAAGATGCACAAAATGTGGTTATGAAATGGAAGCTCCATCAAACACTGTAAATGAATATAAGACAGTATCAAAAACGGCAGAAAAAGAGAAAGTATTAACAACAAAGACCATTGGTCAAGAACAAAATGTAGATAGCGAAGAAAGTAAAGAAGAACTAGAACAGGCTAAAGAAGATTATTATGAGTTGGTTTTAGACCAAATGGGAGAATATGGAGATCAAATATAAAGCTTTCAAAAATTCCTATAATTTATACTTTAATATTCATAACATTTTAAACAAACCCCCCATACGAGTTATTTCATCAGATACTTCCTCCAAATCCTTGTGAGTATCTATACTTCTCCAATAATACTTAGGTATTTCAAATTTCACTGCAACCATTTTACCTTCCGATGAAAGCTTTGGGAAGGTTGTCATCTCTATATCCCCTTTATCTGGTAGATATTCCATTATTTCAGGTTTGAACGCATAAATCCCTGCATTAATCCAATAATCATAAAGTATTGGTTTTTCCTTAAACCCTTTAACAAATCCATTACTATCTATATCTAATACGCCATAGGGGCTCCTTAATGGAACAACTGCCATAGCTGCTATAATTTTTCCTTTTAATGATGTCAATAAAATATTTGGATCTATGTTTGTAATGATATCTCCATTTGTAACTAAAAATTTTTCATGATTTTTATATATATGGCCTGCCTTTTTTAATGCACCACCAGTACCTAAGGGTTCATCTTCAACTACATAGGAAATAGATACTCCATATTTAGAACCGCTTCCTAACTCTTCTATAAGTTTTTCTTTATGATAACCTGCTAAAAGGGCTATTTCATCTATACCATAATGTTTTAGCCATTCTAGCTGATAAACTATTACAGGTTTATCGTTAATAGGAACTAATGGTTTAGGTTTATCTAAAGTGAGCGGTCTTAACCTCTTACCATATCCACCAGCTAATATTAAAGCAAGGCTCATTTTATTCACCTAGAATTTGCCGCCGCGGGGATTTGAACCCCGGACCGCCCGGTCTTCAGCCGGGCGCTCTCCCGCTGAGCTACGGCGGCACCCTTTTACCTATAACAATTTAGAAAATATAAAAATATCTCACCTACCTATATTAGGATATATTTAATAATGAAGAATCATAACTTTTACATTTTTTGTTAAACTAATTATACATTACCAATTACAATGAATTCTAAATAACAACTAAGATTCTCTCCATTCTACTTCAAGTATCGATTTAGAATTTCTATAATATATAGTAGGTATCCCAACAATTCTTAACCTACTCCTAAGCTCTTTATCATTTGTTGCAACGTAAACTGTTTCTCCTTTATTTTTTAGTTCTAACGAAGCATGGAAAATAGAGTCATCTGCATCAATTTCTGTAGTATTGATTATTTGAATTTTACCAGTATTAATTATGCTAAGCCCAAAATTAATTTCCTTATATATTTTTTTGTTTTTGTTTAAATCGGCTATTTTTTTAAGTTCTTCTACTACACTACTTGTTGTAATCATTTCAACTTTTTGTTCTAATATATCATAGAACATTGGTAATGTAATGATCCCTTGGCCAAGCATAATTATAATATTAGAATCCAGCATTACCTTGGGGTTCACCTGTTCACTAGCCCCCAACCTATTAATCTCCACCTTCCAGCTATTCTTCTACTTATTGCAACTCTTAGTCCTTTCCATGCAACAACAGGCCTTTTTAATTTAACAGAAGCCGTTTCTTTATTAAAAGAACTAACTGTTCCTATGGTTAAACTTGCGCCAACCGCCAGCATTAAGACTTCATTTTTAGTTAAAGGATCAACCTTGATTTCCTCCTTTGATCCAACAACATTCTTAAACAAATGATACTCAAACTCTAAATCACTAATTGCTGGAGGTATTAAACCTGGTTTGCCTACTATATTACCAACTAGGTTATCTGATTTAGTTAAAGTAGGATCAAGCTTTGTACCTATAGCAACTAAACCACCTGGTTTTGCTTCCTCTACTTCATACTTTCCAAACCTTAGGCTTGTAATTTCAGTTGTTATAGGCTCATATTTTCCTTCATTCCCCAATTGCAAACCAGGGCTTATTTCTATTTCATCACCTACTTTAAATTTACCTTGTATTATTGAGCCCCCAATTATTCCTCCCACTAAATCTTCTGGCTTCGTGCCTGGTCTATTAACATCAAAGCTCCTTACTACAAACATTAGTGGATTACTATTTTCATCCCTTTTCGGAGTTGGTATATACTTTTCTATTGCTGCTAACAAAGCATCAATGTTAACTCTCTTAAGAGAGCTTACTGGAATTATTGGCGCATTTTCTGCCCATGTATTATGTAAAAACTTTTTAATTTCATTATAGCTTTCTTTAGCTCTCTCTGGAGATACGACATCAATTTTATTTTGAACTACTACAAGATTTCTTATACCCAAAATATCAAGTGCTAAAAAATGCTCTAATGTTTGCGGTTGAGGTGCATTTTCATTTGCAGCTATAACTAACAAGGCGCCATCCATTAATGCCGCACCTGATAGCATTGTGGCCATTAATATTTCATGGCCGGGAGCATCAACATATGATATTCTTCTCACTAACTTTGGTTTTGAGCCAGGAGAGCACTCACATACTGGCTCAGGGGAATACTTTTCTGGAAATCCACAATCTGAGCATTCCCAAACTTCTCCATCTGCAAATCCTAGTTTTATTGTCATTCCTCTCTTAATTTCTTCACTATGTCTCATAGTCCATGTTCCTGTTAAAGCCTGAACAAGAGTTGTCTTCCCATGATCTACATGACCTACAATACCAATGTTAACGTTGGGTTGCATATTTTCTAATGTTGTTTCTGACATATTATTTATCCCTAACCATTTATGCTAAGATAAAAGTTTAAAAACAATATATGAAAAGTCGATTTCAAATTTTTATAATGCTATTAGTTTTTGTTATTTATATCTATATTTAAAATCTCTAAAATTAAATTTTTACTTAGAAATGTATAGCAGGTGAAAATTTATGGTATTAAAAGTAGGAGAAAAAGCTCCCGATTTCGAGCTAATATCAAATGATGGTGAAAAGATAAAACTATCAAATTTTAAAGGAAAGTTTGTTATTTTATATTTTTATCCAAGAGCTATGACAGCAGGCTGTACAAGAGAGGGATTAAGATTCAATGAATTGCTAGATGATATAAAAAAGCTTAATGCAGAGGTTTTAGGAATTTCTTCAGATAATGTTGAAAAAATTAAGAAGTTTGCAGAAAGATATGATTTTAAGTTTAAATTACTTAGCGATAGTAATGGAGAAGTTATAGAATTATACGACGTTAAAAAGAAAGAATCATCTAATCTAACTGCTGAAAGAACCACATTCATTATTGATCCTAATGGAGTAATTGTTAAGGTTTTCCAAAACGTGAGACCTGCGGAAAAACATGCTGATCTATCATTAGCAGAACTTAAAAAACTCGTTAACCAAGGTTGATCTTTTTACTATTTTTGCCGTTAAGGTAATTCCTTAAATATATCCTAATAGAGGAACAGAGCATATCTAAGAGAATTTAAATTTAAAATATTATATTTTAACTTCCTGTTTGTAAGTAATTTAGCATTGAATGAAGTTTTACATTCCTAGGAAATACTCTTACAGCCTCCAAGTTTTCTGGGTAAATAACTTCTGGCATTGATTCGAATCCCAATTTATCCCACTTCTGTTTAATTAAAATTCCAAAAGATATTGTTTGACTTGGCTCTCCGTGATTCAAAATTATCACTCTAGGCTTAGGCGTTAACCCTCTTAAAAATCCTTGAAGTTCACTTCTATTAGCGTGTCCAGAAAATCCCTCAATTCTTTGTACTTCTAGATTCACCTTAATTGTTTTTAGTTGGTTCCCATCCATCATTTGTATTTCCTTTTCCCCTTCTACAATCTTCCTTCCAAGAGTTCCTGATGCCTGATAACTAACAAATACTAATGCATTGTTTTGATTATCAGCTAAATTCTTAAAGTATTCCAAGATTGGCCCGCCTGTCATCATACCGCTCGTTGAAATTATTATTGCAGGTCCTTGGCTAAATATAGCTTCGTCTCTTTTACTAGAATCGTTAACGAATATCATATTAGGTCCTATAAAGGGATTATTATCGTTATGTAATATTTCATCTCTTATAGGTTTGGCCAATAATTCCGGATAAGAAGTATAAATAGCAGTTACTTCGTATATTAACCCATCAATGTATATTGGCATTTCTGGGATCTTTTTATCTTGTAATGCCTTATTTATTAAAACCATCATATCTTGGGCTCTTCCTACTGCCATAACTGGTATTAAAATTTTTCCCTTTCTCTCATAAACTTTTTTAATTAATTCAAATAGTTGTGTTTCTGCCTCTTCTCTTGTTGCTGTTTCTGTAGCTCCGTAAGTAGTTTCCATAATTAAGGCCTCTACTCTATGAAATTCCGTATTTGCAGGAGGTTGTAACCTTGTAGTATTTAATTCCTCTTTGGCTTTATAATATTTTATATCACCTGTATAAAGTATGTTAAAAAGACCTTGTCCAATGTGTATGTGAGTCAACGCGGAACCTAAAATATGACCTGCATCCGAAAATGTTAGCTTTGCATCAGGTGATAGATCTGTTACAACATTATAATTAACAGTTATAGTTCTTGTTAACATAGTATTTATATCTTTCATAGTAAACGGAGGTTCTTTTCCTTCTTTAACAAACAAATCTATAAAATCCTTTAACATTAAAACTGTTATATCTCTTGTAGGAGGAGTCATATATGAAGGTCCACGATACCCATACTTGTATAATATTGGAAGCAACCCCATATGATCCATGTGAGCATGAGATATAACTATTGCGTCTAAATCTTCTAATCTAAATTCAGGTGCATCGAAGTGAGGATATGCATCTGTTGAATAACCGCTTTGGGCAAATCCTGCATCCAAAAGTATTTTGCTTTCACCTGTATCAAGCAATATTGATGATCTACCCACTTCTCCAAAACTTCCTAGGCCTATAATCCTTATATTCTTAGGACCTACTATCATTTCTCTATAAATTCTCTCCCCTATTTCTCTTAAAGCTTTTCTCCTTTCTGACGATGCCCTTATATATAACTCCAAAACTGATGCCAAAGTTTTACTAACTAATGGAGACTTTCTTTGAACTTCTAATCTCCAACCAGTATTTGCCAATACCTGGTTTCTAAAAGGTTTTCCTTTTCCAAGAAGCTTACCGGGTTTATCAGCAAATACTCTAACTTCCCCTAAAACTTCATCAAATTGTATATCACTTGGTGTAATTCCTGCTTCTTCAGGTGTATTTTCCATTATGTATTGAATTGTTGCCTCTCTTGGTTTTCTAGCTTTAGGGTCAGTTCTTATAACCATTCTTTTCCTTAACTGTTTTGCTAATTCTCTTATCTTTTCTTCACCTTCTAAAATCCATTGGGGATTTTTGACATAAACTGCGATTTCTGGTCCTTCAAAATCTATACTTGATATCTCCGCATCCCTTACGTTCTTTAAAATTTCACTAACTATCATCGACCTAAGCTTTTGCCCTGATATTAATCTTTCTTGGCCAGATTCTTCCAAATTAAATCACCGGGATAAATAAAATTTTGTTAAAATCTTTTTCTTATCCTTTTAAGAAAGGAGTTGCTGGAGAGGTATAAAACTTTCTCTTATTCCCTTAGAGGTTATTGCAATTACATCTACACCATCTCCAGTAGCAGAATCTCTCATAATAGCTACTTTAACTGCTCTTGCGGCTAAATTCATAGCTTCATCTATGCTCATATCTTGTCTATAATCCCTCTCAAGCACTCCCAAAGCTACTGGAGAGCCTGAGCCTGTGGAAGTCATCTTCTCTTCAGTAATGCTTCCAAAGTAGTCTAAATTATATAGCCTAGGCTCCGTATCATAGCCACCAATTATTAATTGAACCAAATATGGATAATATTTTGTTGAAAATAAAACATTAGCTAATAAAGTTGCCATGCCTTTAATTGTTAATTTCCTTTTATTAGTTGTTTCATATAATCTTGCTTCTTCTCTTATTGCATCTGCAAGCATTTGAGCATCTGCAACTAAACCTGCTATAGTCATTGCTGCATAATCCGTTATCTTAACTATTTTCTTAACAGTTCTGCTAGCTATTAAAGTACCAGCGGTGGCTCTTTTATCTGCAGCTAAAATTACTGCATCCTTAGTTATAAATCCTACTGTTGTTGTTCCATGGAAAGCCTTCAACGATTTTTCTTTATCGAAGGGCATCAAATTATTTTCACCAAAAATCTTAGAATTTGTACAAGTTTTAATTTTTATGTTAGATAAAACACCAACTAATTATTATCTTAAGAACATTAATTCAAATTATGTTTAGAAATGCTTTCTATTACTAAATAGTTATTTATAAACTTTAATATTATAAAAATATATATTAGGTATATTTTAAAGATTATACATTTTAATTAAGTGTTATATAAACCATAGGAGTTTTTTAATTTTTTAGAACGATTAGTTATATTTTTAAACTATCTTTCATTAATTAAATTACTAGTGAGAACTATGCTTTCGAGAGGAAAAGCAAAAAGGATTATCTTGATTTTTGTTGTGCTTTCTATATCTATAATTGCTATAGGTATAATGCATGGAAATGTAAATATTTCTAAGGCCCAATCAAGCAGTGCTCTACCTCAAATTATTGCATATAAAATAACTGGATCTGCCAACTTGAAAAATCCAGGAAGCGAAAGCTTTTGGTCTTCAATACCGTGGACTGTTATTCCATTATCTGCAAACGTACCTGGCGGAGGCCATACATCTCAGATAATGGTAAAAGCGGCATGGAATGGAACATATCTTTTTGTATTATTAACATGGAATGTTACTAAGCCAAGCCATCATCTTTCTAGCGTATTTTCGTTAGGAGGAGGACCTTTTGGCTATCCACCTTTATGGTATAACACTTACATATATTGGGTTTGCTGATTATAAAACGTGGTTAAAATATTGGAGATATGCGGTTGCTCTATCTTTTATAATAGCGTTAATTATATCACCTGGAGCGACAGGAGGCATAATAGAAACTATAATAGGACTTACGTTAAGTGGGTTATATTTTCTAGGAGTATTAATCTCCAAATATATTAAAAGATAATTTTTATTAAATCAAAACATTATAAAAAGCTTTACCTATAAAAATCCTAAGTTATCTAATTACGAGAGTACTCTTAGCAAGTTCTTCTGCAGCTTTTTCATTTAAACCGCTATCGCCCAAAATCGTATATCTCTCAGGTCTAATACTCACGGCTTTTGTTAGTGCTTTTAATATTTCATCTTCTGTTACACCTAATTCTTTAGCATTAGTAGGAGCCCCAACAGTTTTTAGTAACTCCCTAATTTTTTTCCAATCTTTTCCATACAAATATGACATCATTATTGTACCGACGCCAACTGCTTCTCCATGTAATGGTGGATTCTTACTTACCATTTCTAATGCATGCGCGAAAAGGTGTTCTGATCCACTAGCAGGTCTAGAGCTTCCTGCAATACACATAGCAACTCCACTACTAACCAATGCTTCAGATAGAACTCTTATTCCCTCTTTATTCCCGAGACCTATTTCTTTGGAATATATGCTCACATGTTTAGCACTCATTAATGCTAAGCTTGCTGCGTATTCTCCATAATATTCTCCTTTTAATTTGTGGGCTAAACGCCAATCTAATACAGATGTATATTTTCCTATCAAATCACCAAATCCTGCAGCATTATGCCTTTTTGGAGCATCCATTATAACATTTATATCTATTAATATTAGCTTTGGCGGTTTAGCTGGTTTAGAATGAAATCTGTCAAAACCTCTTAAAGTGACAAAAGGACTAGTTATACCATCGTGACTCGCTGCTGTTGGAACGCTTATAAAGTTTTTATCAAGGCTCATGGCAACATATTTTGTTAAATCTATACTTCTCCCACCACCTAAACCTAATAATATGTCAAAATTATCCTTCGAGACCTCATCAGATAACGATTTAGCATAATCAACAGTTGGCGCACTAGTTATCATATATGATACTGAAAATCCTTTATCTTCAAGACTTTCCTTAACTTTGCTATAATATTTTCTATAAACGTTTGGCCCTGTGAAAATTAAAACAGATTTTCCTTTACTAAATAGCTCAAATACTTGGTTTCCAATATTGTCTAAAACATTTTCTCCGATAATAATTCTTTGAGGCAAATCTATTGGATGACCACTAATCATTCCTTTAACCCAAAGAATAAATATAACACAGAAATAAAAAATAGATTAGAAAATTAGGTCTAATCGCTGCTAGATTCTTTACCAGATTCTTCTTCTGATGATTTACCGCTGGGTCCTTTTCCTCCAGCTCCCCCGCTCTTTTTAGCTGCAATCATGTCGTCTATCCTCAATATCAGGCTTGCAGCATCCGTTCCTGCCTTTAATGCATTAGCCTTAACTCTCATTGGTTCAATAACTCCTTTATTCCACATATCTACTATGTTTCCTGTTTCTATATCAATTCCATACCATTTCTTTGAATCATCTGAATGAGCACTTCTTAATTTCATTAATATATCTATTGGATCATGACCGGCATTAAATGCTATAGTTTGTGGTAATGCTTCTAATGACTTTATAAATGATTCAACAGCTATTTGTGTTTTACCTGGTACGCCTTTAGACCATTCTCTTAACTCTTTTGCTATTTCTTCTTCAACAGCTCCTCCTCCTGCAACTATTTTATTATCAACTATAGCATCAGCTACTGCACTTAATGCATCATGAATTGCTCTATCAGCTTCTTCAACTAGTCTTTCAAATCCACCGCGTATTAATATTGTAACGCTCTTTGGATTCTTTGCACCCTCTACAAATATCATCTTGTCTTCTCCTATTTTCTTCTCTTCAACATTCTCTGCAAACCCTAAATCTTCTGGCTTTAAATCATCTAGGTTAGTAACTATTCTTGCACCAGTTGCTTTAGCAAGCTTTTCTATGTCACTTCTCTTTACTCTCCTAGCCGCTAATATCCCCTTCTTTGCCAAGAAATGTTGAGCAACATCATCAATACCTTTTTGTGTTATGATAACATTTGCTCCAGTTGCAGCTATTTTCTCAACTTTTTCTGATAGCATTTTTTCTTGTTTATCCAATAGTTTCTTCATCGATTCAGGCGATGATAAGCTAATTTCCATATCTAATTCAGGTTTCTCAATTTCCAATGACGCATCTAATAACGCTATTTTTGCATTTTTAACACGCTTTGGCATATCTGGATGAACGACTTCTTTATCAATAACTATACCATAAATTAATTGTGTATCTAATAAACTACCTCCATATTTTTTAACTATTTGTATGTTGTTTATATCTGCAACATACTTGTTTCCTCTTTGTTCTGTAATTGCCCTAACAGCTTCTACCGCTATGTTCGCAAAGTGCTCTCTGGCTTCAGAAACCGCTTTACTGTTTAAACTTGTCTTAGCAACTAACAACAATTTTTCTTTATCATCTAAGCTAACTGGTTCAGATATCTTTTCTAATATTTCAATAGCTTTTTGTAATGCCTGCTTATAACCATTAATAATTATTGTTGGATGTATATTCTTTTCTAATAGGTTTTCTGCTTCCTTTAAAAGTTCTCCTGCAAAAATAACAGAAGTTTTAGTTCCATCTCCAGCTTCTTCATCTTGACCTTTGGCTACTTGAACTAGCATTTTACCAGCTGGGTGCTGTAAATCCATCTTATCTAAAATTGTAGCACCGTCATTTGTAATTGTTACATCTCCTAGACTATCAACAAGCATTTTATCCATTCCTTTAGGACCATAAGTTGTCTTTAAAATTTCTGAAATAGCTCTTGCTGCCATTAAGTTATTTCTAACAGCTTCCTTACCATAAGATCTCTCAGTACCTTCTTTTAATATTATAACAGGTACTCCCATGTTTTCAATAGGCATCGACATATACTTTCACCCTATCTAATCAACTGCCGAGATTCTTATGTGAGCGAGCTTCTATATAAACTTTTCTATAGTAGGTAACATAAAAAGTATTGTAAATGCTATTTTCTTTTAAGTTTTCATAATTAAAAAAGTTATTTTAAAAATTTAACAATAAATTAATAAATTAAAAACAAATAATAATAAACTTTACTTTCGTGTCCTAATAAATAAGAAATAAAATTGGTTTAAGAAATGAGGCATATTTTATTGAGAAAAATTACTAATTGTTAACCCCCCGGTTAACAATTAATTTATTATTAAAACAAATTATATTTTATTTATAGATCTTATCACATATTTATATACAAAAGATATAAATTATTTATACTTAAGGTGTCTTTTCCTGATATTCCAGAAAAACTTACCATCCTTTTTATTAACACTTTTTTATAAAGTCTCTTTTTTATGATAAGTACGAGATCAAATTGAAAAAAGATTTTATTAGCAAACTAAAAGAAGGATTTAAAATTGAGGATTATGAGATAAGATCAGGCAAAATTTTGAATGGTAGATTTAAAGAGGAAAAGAATCTATTATTGATATTTAAATATAATAAAGAAGAAATTAGTTTACTAAAAATGAAAATATTTCTAGGAAGGCCACCTTACTATAAACCTTGGGTGGAAGTTTTTGATATACCAAATAAAATAAAAGTTGAAGGACTCTATATAGATTTTTATGATAGCAAAATGGAAAGTAAAATATTAGAATTTCTATCTGAAAATTTAGAGCCTGGCGATAAGCTGTTTGTTGAATACACAAATGATGAAAAAACTTTAAAAGAATTAAGCTTAGGTATAATACCTGTTTTAACGCGGCTTGGTTTTAAGTTATTTAATTTAGGATTTTTTTGGTTAAAGGATTGGTATTATCCAGAGGGATTTATGGAAGGCGGACCAAAAATACAGGCAGAAAAAGTTGATTCAAGCACAGAAATAAATAAACAACTAAATTCTATATACAATGAAATTGTTAGTTTCAAATACAAACAAATCAATAAAGAATTGCAATACAGAATCGAGTTAATTCTAAAATATATAGAGAAAAACCTCCATTAGTTTTTTAAATTACAGGCCTTTAGCTAATATTAAAAAATTAGATTTTACTCCAGAAATTTACCTCAAGCCTTTCCATAAAAGTATTTTCCTCAATTAATTTTATCCTATTATAATTGAACCTTTTAAGGCATTTATTTTGATCGAACCTTGATAAACTAGATCTTAAAATCAGTATGTTTTCTGATATTGTTGATGCGATACAAACTTTTTTATGATTTCTACCTTCTTGCCAAGTCTTTATAATCCAACTATCTCTTTTTATTTTGTCATTTGATGGTAAGTAAGGAGGATTTACAATAGATAGATCGTATTTTCCTTTCAAACAAGAAGTTCCATTACATCTAATAACAAGAGAACTTACCCCCTCTTCTTCCATTGTTTTTTTGGCATCAACAACTGCATATGGAGATATATCTGTTGAAATCAATATCCTAGGATTAAATATTCTTTGTGCTGCTACAGATAGGATTCCAGACCCTGTTCCAATATCTATGATTCTGTTAAACGAATATCCTTTATCCTTAAGGATAAGCATTGCTTTTATAATCAAAAAGCTATCATCTGATGGCATATAAACTCTTTTATCGTCAACAATTTTTATATTGCCAATATCTGTTGAAATGATTAATAATTTTTTATTATTTATCATGATAGCTCATCATTTTTATTTCTATTACATTTAATAAAGATCCGCATTTTAAACTTATAAAAATCTTTTAAATTACCTCTAAAAAGCTTTTTCTTGTAAAATTTGATAAAAATTTACGCGATTAACAGCATTAAAGCAGATATTATAGTAGATATTATAGGTATTGTAATAAAAACTTCTTTCCCTAAAGTAAAAGCTATTCCTACCAATAAAGAGCCTGTTAATGTACCTAATTCCCTAAGAGTATAGTAAATATGAGATCCGTAACCACTTGAGTTTTCTGAAAATATATTATACAAAGCAATATCAATTACGCTAAATAAAACAGAAGATATTGCTATATATGCTATTAAGTTTAAAGTATTATTTACAAAGGACAATATTGAGACAAGCCAAATACCTCTAGCAATTATCGAAAACAATGCTACCTTTTTATTGTTCGTATTTGAAAACATTGAAAATAGAATTAACGATAAGCTTATTATTATAGCTGTTATTCCATAAGATAACCATAATAAACTTAAGCTTATATCTGATTTTATAAGTAACGGAAGTATAGTAAAAATATAGTCTCCTGTAAAGGTGGCGAAGAACATAGATAACGAAATCATTTTTGTTGACACTCTCTTATATGATATAAAACCTTGTTTTACAGCGTTTGGTAAGGAATTTATGCTATCATATGCCAAATATGAAAGCATTTTTATATGATCTGTTATCGAATTGAAATCTTGAGAAAACGAATGCAAAATCCTTTCTACTTTGAGGCTTACCTTTGGTAATGACAGAAATGTGATTAAACCTACTGCTACTGAAAAATATATAATATAATCAAATGGAATAACATCATATATAAAATAAAAAGATAATAGACCAAGACCTCTAATTAAATAGAAGGAAAACTTTTGAAGTTCTATGTAATATTTCCACTTATCGCTGCTTTTTATTTCAAAAATTGTCGTTGAAATGGCTAAATTTGATGATGCGACACCTAATGCATGAAACATATAAGCAATAGCTAAAAACGTAAGATTATGAAAAGAAAAGAGAACGCCCGTTACCATAATAGAAAGGAATGATATCACAATTAAAAACTTATTGTTACCTTTATCAGATACTTTACCCAAGAATAGGTTTGATATAATAAATACCGCACTCCACATAGCACTTATTAATCCATATTGAAAAGGAGTTACATTGGTCTTATAACCAATATATGAGTATATTCCTATGTCTAGAGACGATAGTAAAGCCATGAACAGCATCGCTATTGCGAACCACATTATTTTTCCCTTTATAGGCTAATAGGTTCAAAATAGATAAGGGGAAAAACTCTAGTTAACCACAAAAATCTTAAATGCTATAAAAACTTCTAGATTATGTTTAATTTATGTTATATTTTTTGCACTAATTTAACTAAATTATTACGTAATGTTTGTGTTTAGAACTAGCGAATTTTAACTTGTTTTTTGAAGACATCAAACTTAAAAACTGCTGCAACCAAATCAAACTAGGGGTAAAAATTTTCATTGCCATAGTTACTGATGTAAGTGATAATGTAGCGACAGTTCTAGATAATATAAAAAACGGTGATATAATAATTCTTCATGGTGCAATCAAAGGGGAACTAAAAGCTATAGATGACATACCAAAAGGACATAAAGTAGCGCTTTTTGATATACCAAAAGGTGAACATGTAATTAAATATGGAGAAATTATAGGAATAGCAATAAAGGAAATAAAGAAAGGCCAACATGTGCACATACATAACTTAGATAGTCTAAGAGGGAAACCATTATGAATCTTAATCTTGAGTTTAACGGTTATGAAAGATATAATGGAAGGCCTGGTGTTAGAAATTATGTATTAATAGTGCCAACGGTTTCATGCAGCCTCGGAATTAGCGAATTCGCTCTAAAGAAAATAGCAGATGAGATAGGCGAGAAAAATGTTAAACTTCTTAAAAATTTGCACGGTTGTGGACAAGTGGGAGAAGATTTGGAACAAACAACAAGAACTTTAATTAATACTGCTTTAAATCCCAATGTATACGCAACTATAGTTGTAAGCCTTGGATGTGAAAGCGTTGATGCTGAAAAAGTTGCTGATAAAATTTCAACAATAAAACCAACAGAATTAATAAGAATTCAAGATCTTGGTTATTCAAAAGCTTTAGATAAGATAAAAAAAGTAGCTAAAGAATTTTCAACAGAAGCATCATTGGTTAAAAGATCTAGCTTTGATGCTAGCCAATTAGTTATTGGCCTTGAATGTGGCGGTTCAGATTTTACAAGTGGAATTATTTCAAACCCTTTAGTTGGCAAAGTTTCAGATGCTATAATTTCGTTAGGCGGCTCAACAATTATAAGCGAAATTCCTGAATTCATTGGAGCAGAGCATATCTATGCAAAGAGAGCCATTAATGAGAGCATTAAGAAACAAATTATAGACTCTATTATATCATTTGAAGAACGATTAAAAAAGGAGGCTAATGTAGACTTTAGAGGGGCACAACCATCACCAGGTAATATTGCTGGAGGATTAACTACGATTGAAGAAAAATCTTTAGGTGCTATAAAAAAATCTGGTTCTGCACCTGTGTCTGGAGTGCTTAAATATGCAGAAAGTTTGGATGATAGAAAAGGCCATTACCTTATGATTACTCCGGGATATGATATAGAATCTGTAACCGGTATGGTTGCTGGTGGTGCGCAAATCATTTTATTTACAACTGGGAGAGGTACTCCCACAGGACATGCAATTGCCCCCGTCATAAAAATAACAGCTAATGCGGACACATACAAAGTTATGCAAGAATTTATAGACTATGATGCAAGCCCTATATTTAATGGAACCAAAACATTTAATGATGCTACGCAAGAACTTCTAGAGCTTATAGCAAAAACTGCTAGCGGAAAATTAACCAAAGCAGAGATGTTAAATCAAGATGATTTTGGCATCTTCAGAATTGGACCTACTTTTTAATAATAATTATAAATTGTATAAAAATTATTTAATATGTTTTAAAATAACTATAGTTATGAAATTATGATTTGAAAAAACAAGAACTATGCGATGACTAAAATGATTCATTAATAACAAAAATGCAAGAGATTAAACTAATTGATAAAACATATCTTTCAGCTTTTAACTAGGGAATCTTAATGAGAGATATTTTACTACAAATAGAAAAGTTTGATTTGTATGATAAGCTTGCTGACCTCCTCCTTGTCCTAAAGGGCAAGGGTTGCTTTTCGTTTATCAAAAATAAAAATAAAATTTACTTATGCCCATGAGTTACCTGTTTAGATGCTGTTGTAAAATAAATAACATTAAAGCTTGATATATCGTTAAACCAGCTGACATAGGCTAATGGACTTCCTCCATTGTTGTTTACCATAGTAATATTGTAAAGGTATTTGCTTAAATAGCCGAAAGGTAATGAGGTACCATTTGAAAGTACTACATAATCCCTGTTTATTTCACTGAAATAATCTCCAAAAGAGACATTGCCAAAATTGGCCAACGTTGTTAAGTTGCATGATAAGCCTATACATTGCGAAGGCCTTTCAACTATCCATTCTGCTGAGCTCCTTTCCGCATCTGATACTGAAGTTGCAGGTGATGATCTGTTAAATACTAGTCCGTTATTATTGTATTCTTCTAATGCAGTAACAAAAGTTTTATTTAGTAAATAAACCACCCATGCAACAATTTTATCTCCTGGAACTACTTTTATATTATCAAAAGTAACAGAGGGATTTGGGTAAAATTCATACCATGCACTATATACAGACTTTCCATTCTCGCATTCTGCCATAATACCTGTTTGTTCAACAGTGTTGTCGTTAAAACCATCTAATCCAACCCATATAGCCACATAGGTTGTTTGTTTTGTGCAAGAAATGCTTGGAACTACCTAACCCGCATTAACATAATTAAAGCTTCCAGACTTATTAGGAATTGCATAGCCTGCCCAGTTTAATGATTTGGTTTCTGACGTATCATAGGGCTTCCTTGGATTACCAACAATTAGATTCACTCTATTACCTGGATTTTCAAAATAGATATAAAAATTAGTTAAGGCTGTTAATGCTATTAACGCTATTGCAATAGTTACAAAAGGATTAGAAAGAGCCTTATTAGATTTTTTTAAATTTTTCACATTATGGTGGGATACTATATTTAAATGCAAATGAAATACTTATATTGATTTCAAAAAGCTAGAGATAAAGAACTGAATAGCACATAGTTATATTTTCTATTATGATTAAAACTATAATAACTTAATTGATCTCTTAATTTTCCAATCTGGATATAATTTATATTTATAATATTCGTTTATTCGAATCAAATAGTTTTATGCCGCGGCCGGGATTTGAACCCGGGTCACGGGCTCGAGAGGCCCGCATACTGGACCGGACTATACTACCGCGGCACCAAAATCATATATAAAATTAGGTTTTATAAAGTTGTGCTTAAGAATAGTTGAAATATTACTTTTGCCAATACAGCAGAGAGCCTTATAGCTATTACTGATCCCAGTATTTTTTATATGATATATATTCTTCTTTTGCTTTAAGCAAGGCCTTATAGAACTCCTTATCTCCTCCTTTCATATATGCCTCTATAACCCTTCTCGCGGCTCTAGGTCCTACACCTTGAGTCATTAAAGCTTCTATAACATATCTTCCCAAATTTTGCGATGCATAATTTATATAAAGAGCCGCCCTGTCTTTAATCTCATCTATAATTTTCTTTTGATCTTTGTTTAATTTCTTTATTTCCCCCTTCTTCCACTGCCTAAAAATACTTATTGCATTTTTACCCCAGTCAGTGCTTGGCATAGGTGCTACCATCATGCTTTTACACTTAGGGCATCTAATAACATCGCCTAGGTCTTTTACCTTGCTTTCCCAAGTTTCACTGCAAGTAATGCAAACAAATGCTGCTTCCCTGTTTAAAGCATTTTTTCTAAGTCCTTGAATAATATAATCTATTGCGAGGGATTTTAGATTTGTAGCCAAGTCCTTTCTTAAATATGGGTTAGACAAAACTTCCTTAGCTAATGGGCTTGGTTCTTTAAGTTTTACAACATTTACATCTTTATAGTCATCTTTAAATTTCATCAAAGAATCTATATCAAACTTATCGTAAATAATCTCTCTAATAGTTTCCTCATCCACAACAGTATTTCTATAAGCCTCTATCATTTTTTTACCTAATTCTAAAGGTATTTTTATATCAGCATCTACCACTCCAAGCCTTTTAGCTACTTGCAAAAATCTTGATATGTAAACTATAGAGCTTTTAACAGCATCTTGAGACAAAATCATTATTTCTGGAGCATCCATTTTTTTGAGCTCATATAATGCCTCCTTTACCAAATTCCCAGAAACACCAGTTGGAGAGGTAAAGATAATTGCATATGGTATATAATCTATCTGAACTTTAATATACTTTTCAATAATCTTTGATAAAATTAATGCTAATAAAAAATTTCCCTTACTTCCTAAACACGTATATAAAATAGAACTTCCATTTACTTCCTCAACAACTAAGTTTTGAGGAGTTAATTCAGCATTCCAAACATTTCTTGTATTGTTTAAAACATCGATCAACCTAAAAATAGCATCTTCAGGTACTTTCCTCTTTTTTAATAAATATTCTAATTCTTTCCCATCTATCATTCCTAGGCTAATTAAAGAGCAAACTTCTCTAGAAACGCTGTAAGAGACTGGTATTAATTCTCCTTCCCATACTGGTATTGCACCCTCATTTATTGCAACCGGTTTTGCCTCTACTTTCTCTTCTTCATAATCTATCGTAACTACTTCCCACACTTTACCAGCTAATGTAAACCTGAAGTTTTCTTTCCCTTCTTCTAAAACAGCTGTTTCTATAAACCTCTCACTTATTTCTCCAACTCTTGAGTTTGATGATATATCATATACCTTAAAGCTTACTTCATCAGGTATCATGGAAACGCTATATAAATACTTCCTTGTTCTTTTAGATTGATAAATTGTTCCAGTTTCTTCATCGAATTTTATTATTCTAACATTATTTAAATGATTAAGCACTCTTTGCACATCTTCATATGTTATTTTTGAAAATGGGTAGGCTCTTTTAGCTATTTCTAAAGACGTATTTATGTTATCAGAAGTCCCCTCAACAGCCATTGCCACTAATTGATGTGCTAAGGCATCAATTGAATTTTTTGGTGGAATCAAATCCTCAAGTTCACCTTTTTCAGACCTTAATGCTATTACACCTGATTCAAATATTTCAAATAGGTTATCCATAGTAATTATAATTCCTTTACTTATATCGCCTATTCTATGACCAGATCTACCAGTTCTTTGAAGCATAACTATTACTTGCCTGGGTGACATAAATTGTATAACCGTATCTATTTTACCTATATCTATTCCTAATTCCATTGATGCAGTTGAGACTAAAGCCTTTATTTCACCTTCTCTAAACATCTTTTCTGCCCTTTCCCTAACATCTCTAGAAAGACTTCCATGGTGAACTCCAACATTTCCTAAGGTTTTTGATAATTCTGTTGAGAGCTTTTCTGCAACAGACCTTGTATTTGTAAAAACTAAGACAGACCCTTTATTATCCTTTATTATTTTTGATATGCTTTCAACTATGTTATCCCATTGATCTTCACTACCATTAACTCTTATTGATATATCATATTTCTTTGTAGAATAGTCTTCAACAATTTCTACTTTTCTATTATAAGCCAATAAATTAGCCGCCTCCTTTTTTGATTTTTCAGACAAGGTTGCTGACAGTCCTATCCTTTGTATTCTGTTTTTAGAGATTTCATCAAGTCTTTCCAGAATTAATGATAATTCAACCCCCCTTTTATTATCTAATAACTCTTGGAGTTCATCAACAATAACATAAGAAATATTTTCCCATATACTTCTTTTATTTTTTATAGTTAAAAGCAAGTTTAAACTCTCAGGTGTAGTTACCATTAAATCTGGAGGACTTTCTAAAAACTTTTTTCTTTGAGATTGCGTAGTATCTCCATGCCTTAAAAATACTGTCAAACCTACTCCAGAAACTATTTTTTCTATTCTATAAGATATATCTCTATTCAAAGCCCTTAAAGGAGTTATATATATTGCTTTTATTCCATCTTCTTTTTTCTTGCTTAAAATTGAAGAAATTACAGGCAAAAATGCTGCCTCAGTTTTTCCGGAACCAGTTGGAGATATTATTAATGCATGACTACCACTTAAAACAACAGGTATAGCTTTTTCCTGTATTGGTAAAAGCTTTTTATAACCCAAGCTGTTTATAACGTCTTTAAGCATTGGGTTTAGCAGTTCAATAGACATTATTTGTTCTAACCCCTTATCCTAGTTTATCGCTCAAACAAATACAATACAACCAAAAAATAATTAAGCTTTGTAAAGTTTATTAAAAGATAAAGCAAAAATATTTTATAAAAATAAAAAATTAGATTACATACCCATGCCGCCAGGCATTCCAGAAGGCATGCCTGAAGATCCTTCTCCTCCTTGACCAGGTTTAGATTCTGATTTTGGTGCTGAAGCGGCAATTAAGTCGTCTATCTTCATTAAAGATATCGCAGCCTCTGATGCGCTCTTTATTACTTGTTTCTTAACTAGTATTGGTTCATATATGTTATACTTTGTTACATCGTCAACAACTTTTCCATCAACCGCATTTATGCCAGCAAACTTCAAATTCTTATCATGATGAGACCTTAGCTCCATTAATGCATCTAATGGATCCATTCCACTACTTTCAGCAAGCACTGTAGGTATGACTTCTAGCGCGTCTGCAAATGCCTCAATAGCTAGTTGCTCCTTACCTCCAATAGTTCTTGCATAACTCCTTACAGCCATTGCTATTTCTGTCTCAGTAGCTCCTCCTCCTCCAACTATCTTTGGTTCCCTTAGTATGTTCCTAAGAGAATGCAACGCATCGTTTAAGTTCCTCTCAGCCTCGTCTAATAGCATATCATTAGCTCCTCTTAATAATATTGTAACGCTCTTTGGATTCTTTGCACCTTCTATGAATATCATCTTATCGTTCCCTACTTTTCTTTCCTCAACTAATGCTGCATAGCCTAAGCTCTCAGGCTTTAGGTCTTTAATGCTTGTTACAATCTTTGCACCTGTTGCTTTAGCAATTTTTTCTATGTCACTTCTCTTTACTCTCCTAGCTGCTAATATACCCTTCTTTGCCAAGAAATGTTGAGCAACATCATCAATACCTTTTTGTGTTATGATAACATTTGCTCCAGTTGCAGCTATTTGATCTACCATTTCTCTTAGTATTTTTGTTTCTTCTTCTAAGAAATTATCAAGCTGGTCAACATCTGTTACCCTTATCTTTGTTGATATATCTGGTTTCTGTATTTCTAATGCTGCATCTAATACTGCTATCTTAGCATCTTCTATCCTCTTTGGCATGCCAGGATGAACAACTTCTTTATCTATAACAATTCCTTTAATAAGAGAAGTATCCATTAAGCTTTCTCCTTTCTTCTTCTCTATCTTAACGTTATCTAAATCAACGTAATATGATCCATCTTCTCTTTTTTCAGCAACTGTCTTAATTGCATCCACAACTATGTTTATTATTTTTTCTTTTTCAGGCCCTTGACCTGTGTATTTGCTAGATATTGTAGTATCAACTATTTTCCTTAGAGTGCTCTCATCCTCAACGTCTATATTTCTACCTATAGTGTTTAAAACCTCTAATGCCTTGTTCATAGCCTTTGTATAACCATCAATAATTATTGATGGATGTATATTATCATCTAATAGTTTTTCTGCCTTCTCTAACAAGCTACCAGCTAATACAACAACGCTTGTAGTTCCATCTCCTACTTCACTGTCTTGGGCTTTTGCTATTTCCACCAATAGCTTTGCTGCTGGGTGCTGTATTTCCATTTCTTTTACTATTGTAGCACCATCATTTGTAATAGTTATATCTCCAAAAGAATCGATCAACATCTTATCTAGTCCGCGAGGACCTAGACTTGTCTTTAATAGTTCCGATAAAACCTTAGCCGCTAATATATTGTTTTTTAATGCTTCCCTACCATAAGATCTTTGAGTACCTTCTTTAAGTATTAATACAGGTATATTGCTTCCTGAACCACTTGCCATATTTATCACCTATTCCCTAACTAATTTTAGCTCCAGTAGAGTATTCGTGAGATCGCTTCTATATAAGCTTTTCTCTAGTATTCCTCATGAATTATCTTCTTGCAATGATTGTATAGATGCCTTCCTCAATGCCTCCTCTAAATTCCTAATGGTTACTTCAGGTTTGACCTTAGCCACAGCTATATTTCCATGACCTCCAACATCTTCTGTTATACCCATAGAGAACAGATTCTTCATTATCTTTAATGCTTCCCCCTTACCGCTCCTTATTATTAAAAGCCTAACATTATCTTCTTTCTTTTCAGCTAGTAGAGCGGTTGTTACCTTTAATATTTTAAAAATAGCTGAAGTTAAAGCGGATGCTCCACTCTTATTCCATTTATCTCTTGCATCTATAAACTTTATATAACCTAAATTTTTTGCTGACATAGCTAGTTCCATAGCTTTTTCTTTAATTTCTCTATCACTCTCTTTAGATACCTCAAACCCTAGCTCTATAACATTTTTGAAATCATCTTCACTACTTTGTTTTAATAAAGACTGTTCAAAGGGTAAGGGATTTGAAGCCCATTCAACGTATTTTTCCCATATGCTCTTATCCTTGCTTTGGTTCAAAGCCTTTGATATGGATGCTGCGAGCTTTACTATACCTTCAGGAACTTGTTGTTTATTCCTAAGCCAACCTCCTCCTTCCAATGTACCTATAGCATCTACCAAATTTGATAGTCTAGGCGTAAGCTTAACATTAAGCCCATCTAAGAACCTCCTAACCAATATAGCTGTTGGGCTCTTACCTAATATGGCTAATGCATTGTATTTTGTCTCTATATTGTTCATATTTTCAAGAGTTACTGGATGGTGGTCAAAGTAGTATATCTTCGGCTTACATCCCCTAGAATATAAATCGTCTAGGGCCTTGCTTACTTCTTGAGAAAATGGTATGTCTAGTATGATTAAAATATCCCAACACTTTTCCTTAAAGGCATGCTCTAGCTCTCTAGGCCCTGATGGTATTAACTCTACCTTCCTTTTTCCTTTAACTGGAAAAATACCAAGTTTTTCTTGAGAATATACTATGGCAGCAGCAGCTATTACTCCATCAGCATCCCAGTCTGCTATTACTGCTATCTTTTCGTTTCCTTCCATTACTTCCACAACCTTTTTTTGAATTTATAATTTTTTAATTAACACTACCGGTATAATAGTTGAGGCAAGCAATATATATAAAGATAACTTTAGATTTATAGACATGGCTAATGAAAATATTGGAGAAACCCATACCCCTATAACCATGTTTATCAAGTTTATTATTGATAATGATAATGATTCGTTTATTGAATTTAATTCATCAATTGCTAACGCATAATAAATGCTTGTCGTAACATTAACAAAAATGCCATTTAAAAGTGATGCAAAAGCCATAAAATATATTCCTAGTATGCCATATAGAGGATAAGTAATACCTGTTAAAGCCGCCATTAATAAAATTGAATTAAACTTATTCCTCTTCTCAAATAATGAAGTTAAAGAACCTCCTATAATGTTCCCAAGGAAATATAAGGAAACTAATGGGCTTACTCTATATGAGCTAATCTTATATAATTCTGACGCAAAAGAAGGAATTAATGTACCAACAGCATAGCTACTTCCCCAAATCCCTGATGTGGCTATTCCTAAAATTATTAGCTTTTTATCAAAAACCATTTTGCTTTTAGATGAAAGCTTAATATCTTTAACAAAAAACAAGTTTTCTAAAAAGGCTACTAACCCTATTAGACCTCCTATAAATGTTGCCTCCCTCCAACCTAAAAGAGCATCTACCAAACCCCAGGATAACCCTATTAGACCTCCTATACTAAAGGCTGCATTATATAAGCCCATTAAGGTTGCTGACCTTTCTTTATTTGAATATACTAAAACAGCTGCTGCAGGGGAAAAATATAGGCCTGCTCCAAGACCTGCTAAGATTCTTAATAATATTGCATAAATAAACTTGTTTGTAAACGGCACTAAAATGTCAGATAATGACAATATAAATAAACCTATTAAAAATGTCTTTTTAGGTGAAATTTTAGATGAAAGATATGCAGCAGGTATTTGGGTTATTGCTGCACCTATTATAAATGCAAATGGCAGGAAGCCTATTAATCCCTTGCTTACATTTTCAGCTTCTGCTATGGCTAATGTTGCAGGAGCTAATATGTACCATTGAGCAGCATAGATAGTCCTAGAAAAATATATTGATAGCTCTTGTCTCAATTTATCACCTTCTTTTTAAATATTTTATTATTTGATATATTATTTCAGCAAAAACTATGATTTGGACAAAATCTATATCTATTGAGATATGTCCATTACCTCTTTCTATTATTAAAAAAGGTAAAACTAAGGGATGAGAAAATAAAGTTATTATAGACCCTATATCTCCTCCTACCATTAATCCTAAGAAAATAAACCTTGAATTGGAGTATATTAAAGCTGAGATGATATAAAGAAGGAAGCCTATTGTTATTGTTAATCCAATTATCATAGGTATACCTGATATTCCTAAAATTAACCCTGTAATTAAACCCAACGCAACTAATATTATCATCATCATCCTTAATTCTTTTTGCAACTCTAGCTCCAAGGAGTTCAGAACTAGATGAAAATAAAAATTTATACTTTAAGGGATTTTTCTAATGTTTCCTCATTGGACAGATACCATGATGCCAATTGATCTAATATTTTATATAGTTCTTCTCCTTTTTGGGTTAATCTATATAGTACCTTTGGAGGTTTACTAGGGATTACTTCCCTTTTTATTATGCCCATTCCTTCAAGCTCTGTAAGCCTTTCAACTAGGCTAGAAGGGCTAATACTCCCTATTCTATTTCTTAGTTCATTAAAACCGCTACCTTTAGAAACACCTAAATTGTAAACAACTGCTAGAGTCCACTTCTTAGCAAGTCTTTCCCATAAATTCTGTGTTAGCTCGCATTTCTCTTGCCCCATTTTTATCACTTCGCTTCAGAAAAGCTACTACATACAGTAATAGTTGCTAGTATATATTTAGTATTTTGAATATAAAATAATAAAAAGAGCTAGGTGATAGAAATGAATTACTTATTTGACGCATCCCTTGGAATATTTATCATTAGATTACTCATGGGTATAAATATGATTGGACACTCACTTCCCAAGCTTAAAGATCTGAAAGGAGTAGCAAAGTTCATGAAAGGTGCTGGAGTTCCTGAAGGTTTAACCTATGCAACAGCTTTGCTTGAATTGGTGGGAGGAATAGCATTAATATTCGGTTTTCTAACTAGGATAGCTGCTATATTGTTTTTATTACAGTTTTTATCTATAGTTTTATATGTTAAAGGAATAAAAATGAAATCTCCATATCTAATGATAAATAACCCGGCTGCATCGGAAATTGATGTTATATATTTAATTATATCATTAGTGCTAATAATAACAGGTCCCGGAATATATTCAATAGATTATATACTAAAAATACCATTTTATTTATAATATTAACTCTTCCTCATCAGGGAAGTTAGTTAGCAATTCATTGCCATTTTTTGTTACTAAAACTGTATCGCTGTGCCTAAATCCTCCGTAATTATTGTATATCCCAGGCTCTATGCTTACCACCATACCTGGCTTTAATTCTACATTATATCCGATATCTAAAAATGGAGGTTCATGACCTTCTAAACCCAAACCATGACCTGTATGATGTCTTAAGAATTCTTCTACTTTTAGCTTTTTAGCTTTTTCCATAACTGCTTTATCAACTTCAGACGCACTTATATTAGGTCTCAATGTGTTAAAGGCTTCCTCTCTTAACTCAAGCATTTTATCAAAATAATTTAGAATTCTTTCATTTGGTTTTCCAAATATTAAGGTTCTTTCAAGCTCAGAGTAATACCCTCCTATTTCCGGTCCTGCACCTATTCCCAGAATATCACCTTTTCTTATAGGTCTTTCACTTACTAATGCGTGAGGATAAGAGGAGAACTCTCCTACTTGCCCTCTAAAACCAACAACCATTCCAACAGATTCTCTTAAAGGTAAATAAGGGGAATATTGTTTATTCATTTCATGAAGTACCTTCATACTGGCATCTAGAGCTATTTCCCAATCCCATTTATTTTCTTCTATTAAATCCATAGCAATCTTTATTGATCTTGCGGCCCATTTTCCACTTTCTTTTATTAGTTCTATCTCTTCATTTGATTTAATTAGTCTCATTTCATTTATTATTTCCCCTAAATTGTCTACTTTAATACCTTCTTTCTGCAACAAATCAGAAAGCTTTGGTCCTTTATAGCCCCATATCGGATTTGCTCCTATTAAATTATCAGTTGCAAGGCTTTTTATTTTGAATTCCTTTATTATATCAACTACTTTATTCAATGGATGAACTTCACCAGGATAATCAAAATAATAATAAATTTGATTTATTATATTTCCTGCAATTGAATTCCTGTATTCTAAATGATTTTTTTCTACAGATGGAGAAAAAGCTATTGGAGATCCATCAACCGGAATTATTAGAGCGAATGGCCTTTCTGTTGATATTATTGAAATATTTGTTAAATAAAAAATGTTAGTTGGGTTAGTTAGATAGATAGCATCATAATTACTTTCCTTTATTTTATCTAATACAGAATTTATCCTTTTCATTAACTCTCCTTTACTAATTTTAAAAATCTCTACCACCTATTAAATTAAATTCTTTTAGGCATTTATATCCTTGCCTCAATTAAATAATGATATTTGCCTATTTCTCCCAAATATTTTGCTGAAAAACCATTTTTATTTAAAATATTAATTAACTCATCATGCGAAATTCTCATAAAAATTGGTGGACCTGGAGGACCTCTTATCTTTTTAAACTCTAAAATTATTAACCTACCATTATTTTTTAAAATCCTCTTTATTTCACTTAATACAATTGATTCATTACCCTCATAAAGGATATCATGAAAAACGTTTGCCATAAAAGCAACATCGATAGAATTATCGTCAAGAGGTATCTTTTTTGAAATATCTCCATATACAATTTCAATATTATTTAATTTTTCTCTATCAGCATTTTCTTTCAATATCGTTAATGATTCCTTTGATATATCAACCGCAAAAACCTTTCCATTTTCCCCTATTTCTTTTGCTAAGGGTATAGTAAACCTACCTGTGCCTGAGCCTAAATCCGCAACATAAAATCCTTTTGCTAAGTTTATTTTATTTAAGACTTCTTTAACTATTTCATCGCTATCAAATAAATTATGTCTTCCCCAAAATTCTTCTCTCCATGAGTACACCTAAACCACCTATAAATAATTTATATATAGAAAATAAAAACTTTTGTAAATATTTATAATATTTATTTAGATCTTCTCAATAATAATAAAACTGCTATTGCTATTATAACTACTACAATGCCAATAAATCCATATAATATTATGCCTTTTGTTGTAGGCGATATTGAGGTTGAGGGAGGCGTTGTAGAGGGGGTCGATGTAGAAGAATTTGAGGTAATAGTAGATGTTGAGGTAATAGTTGTAGTAGAAGTAGTTGTGATATTTTGAATTGAATATTCTATTTCAATGTTTCCAGGATATAGACTTATTGTATTTCCATTAATGCCCTGTATTGTTGCATTTGTGTAAATTATAACAGCGTTGCTAGGTAAAATCAGATTTGTGTATGAAGGCAAGTCTATGTCTAGGAAAAATGTTTCACCTTTTTGCATTGCAGCGTTAAAAGAAATAAATGACAAGTTAACTATACTATTATTTTCAACCAAAACGCTAACATTATTTCTATTAATTGTAACTGGTAAGCTTGTATTGCCGCTAACAGCTTCATATGCAGATATATTTCCAGGTATGTTTATAGTCACAACTGTTGGGGCATTAGTAACATTTACTATAAAATAGCCGCTTAGATCACCATACTCATCAATGTACAGTTGGCTATATTGGTATGATTGATAAGCATGTCCAACTAAAGGCATTAAAAAGATAATAAAAATTAATGAAAGAAGTATTGGTACTTTAATATTCATTATTAACACCGTTATGAATTAACCGTATTTGTTGAATTGCTTAAAACAGTTATTTGGGTTGCATTTACCTCATATATAGCATAGTATTTTCCAGTTATAATACCGTTTATTTTTACGACTTCATTTGGATATATGGTTCCATTTATTTGCGTTGACTTGGAAACATTTATTATCATCAATTGCCACATGTGCTCGGTTACAGGCATAAACATCATATTATTTCCTATTGATATTATATGACCAACTATTAAATAGCTGTTTGATGATAGGTTCCAAATAACAAAGCCTTCTATTTCAACGCTTTTACCAATTATTATAGTGTTATTTATTAATTTAAGCACCATATAGTCCAGTTTATATATTCTATTTGAAATTGGTATGAGCATGTTTGCCATACCTGATGTATTAGATAAGTATTGTTGAGCCTGTATATCATTTTGAATTGATTCGTTTATGAGTTTTAATGCCCCAGTATCATTACCTATATACCATTCCTTAATGGAGAATTTGGTCTCATTTATTGACTCTTCCATAAGACTTATTGCATTATTTATGTTTTGGTTGTTTGTCCTAGCAGACACCATATTTAAAGACCTGTTTATAGCCTCTAGATTGATTAAAATTCCCCATAGCTCTTTATTTCTGCCAGATAAATTGAAAACAAATGAAATCTTTTGATTTGCTATGAAGTTTTCCAAATTGTTTAAAGCAATTAGTATGTGGGCGTATGTGTTAACGCTTATATTAGTTGAATTAATTTCTTTTTCAACAAGACTTAAAACTGGTGTTACATTAACGTTATAACTGAACTCTGATGTAACATTCCCCATCTCTGACTCAAACATTTTATTCATATTATTAATTTCGTTTTTAATTTTGTTCTTTATAAAGTGGGAAACTCTTTGTTTGGCTACATCTGAAATCTTTACTGATGCCTGCATAAGTTCTTGCTTTATCTCTGAAAGAGTTTTAGCCGCTTGGCTTACATTTCCTTCATTTAAATATAATAAAGATTGATTTATTTGAGATAATATCATGTTTTTATATGTTTCATTAAATAATTTGCTCTTGCTAACAAAGTTCTCTATTAGCTTTAATTGTACCTTAATACCTTCAGCCTGTAAAACAGGCGTTACTGTTTCTTTTTTACTTTCCATTTGCTTTGCCAATACCTTCATAGCTAAATGTAAATATATTTGTGCTTGTGTATAGTTGCCTTCATTATATGATGATAGAGCTAATTGATAGTATTTTTGAGCCAATGTAACATTTATACCATTGTTTTTAGCAAAGTTAATTGCTTTACTAGTTATATTTAATAGAATTAATGTTGAGTTTTGGTTTTCTGCATTTCCATTATTACTTGAAGGCTGAGCATTTACAAAGGGAAAGATTATAGCCCCTATTACCATCAAAGTCAATAGCAAAGAGGCAATCTTTATGCCAAATCCTTTCACTTTTTATCACCCATCTTAGATTATGTAATTTAAGCTATATTAGGGAACCTCTGGGAAGCGTAGGGAATGCGTAGGGAATAAATTGCTTAAGTTTTTAAATTTAAATTTAAATAATAAATATGGTGGAAAAATGAGCAAAAAGAGATCAATATCAGAAATAGTTGCTGTCGTTATGTTAATAATTGTAGCTATATCAGCCTCTTTACTGTTATATGTTTGGCTGAATGGCTTAATAGGGTCAATGCACTATAATGATCCAGCACTATATGTAAAAATTGAAATTAGTTCAGCTAACATAACACATAGAAACAATAATTATATAGCTTACGCTTATGTGCAAAATCTAGGATCTCAAACGTCTATAAGCAGCGTTGCAGTTTTATACTATAATAACTCATTAATATTCTTTAATAATACACCATCTGGGGACTTAAATATAAACCCTAAAAGCGTTGGGCTTGTATATGCATCAAACAATACTAAAATTTATGTTAATCCAGGCACTCCTGTGATTATAGAGGTTATAACTACTAACGGAGTTAAAGCAACTTACCAAACAAATTGGCCGTAAATAGTAAATTACCCTGCCCTTGCAAGCAGGGTCTCTACTGTTATTAAATGAAATCTTTAAGGAAAATTTATGTTATTTCTATTTAAGCTAAGAATTTTGAATATGCATAAAGCAAGAGGGCAGCTTCGGCAACACTACCGATCTTACCTTTAACCCCTTTTATATAATACGGCTCTCCAAGAGAAATTTCAGAAGGAGAAAATGATGAGTCTGATCCATTAAATACAAGCATTAGATCATTGTTAACCGGGGGGTTAACAATATCTATCTCATCTTTTGAATTCTCTTTATCTATTAATATTACCTTTTTTGGATTGTAGAGATCTATTACATCTTTTAAATCAGGTAAAACAACAACTCCTTTGTTTTCCTTTAAGGATATCTTAAATACCTCAGCAACACCGTTTTGAGCTGCACCTCCATATGCTTTTGTTATGATTATGTTTTTGTAACCAAAACCAAAGCTAAGCCTAGCCATGTCTATAAGTTTTTGTACACTGCTAATATTATGAATTACCGGAATTATTTTTACCTCCATTTCTTCTCCCAAATATAAAAAATCGTTTCAAAATAAAAGCTCATAATATAATGTAAGATTTAAATTTTAATCTAATAAAAATTTAAGAGGTGTAAAATTATGAGCGAAAAAGTTGAAAAAAACCACATGGATTATGCATATGACCTAGACATAGCAATAAAGCCTGAAACCAATGTGCCCAAATTGGAGAGAGAATTTGGCTATTATATAGGCATTGGCATACCTCTGTTTAGTTTAGGGGGCGGTTATTTAAGGTCTTCATTATATCAAATACTAACTAATTTCCATGCAAGGAGGGGTTATTATATTGCTGAAACCCCGTTAATAAGCAGCACTTCACTTTTTGAAGTATCAGGCCACATGGGGTATTACAAGCAAAACATGTATGTCTTTCACCTAGAAGATAAAGATTATGCTGTCAAACCAATGAATTGTCCTTTCCATTTAATGATATTCTTGAATGAACTTGGCAAATATAGGGGTAAAATACAGCTACCTTTTAAGGTATTTGAGTTAGGAAGGGTTCATAGGTTAGAGCCAAGTGGGAGCGTTTTTGGACTTTTAAGGGCAAGGGCTTTTACCCAAGATGATGCCCATATAATAACCCCTGAAAAAGATGCTGTAAAAGTTGTTACTGATGTGTTTGATGAAATGATAACCATATATTCCAAACTTTTTAAGATAAAAGTTTCACCAGAGACCATAAAAATAAGATTGAGCGTATCTGATAGAAGCAAAATAGGAACCGAATTTATGGGAAGTCTAGATGAATGGGAAAAGGCTGAGGAATTTTTGGAAAAGGCTGCAGAAAAAATTGGTAAAGATTATGGAATCTCATTTATAAAAGGTATTGGGGAAGCAGCATTTTATGGACCTAAAATTGATGTTATAGTAAAAATGGAAGATAACAAGGAATGGCAACTAGGAACTATACAGTTTGATTTTAACTTAGCTAGGAGATTTAAGATTTATGATATGGTAAAAGAAGTATTTGGAGATATAAACGTTTATGTTATACATAGAGCTTTGCTTGGATCTATTGAGAGATTCTTAGGAGTTTATTTAGATAACTATAAAGGTAGGTTGCCATTTTCCATATCACCTCTACAATTCGCAGTATTAGCAATTAAGGCTGGAGATGAAAGTGATGAAAAAGTTGAAGATATAGCTAAAGGTATACATAAAGAGCTTATTAAAAACGGCTTTAGATCTGGATATAAAGAGACTAGCAGAACTAGCTTATCAGGAGATGTTAGACAAATAGAGACTACTGCAAAGCCTCCAATAATAATTTATGTTGGTAAAAAAGAAGTTGAAAGCAAAAAGATAACTGTATCTGTTTATGATGGGAAAAGGGTTGAAAAGAAAGTTGAAATTGATAAAATAGATGAAAATATTGATAAGATTGTTAATGATTTGGAAAAAGATGTATTAAATATATCTGGTAATATACCTAAAATACCTGGTGATTTAAGTTATTTAATATAAAAAGATATTAATCAAAATAAAAATAATGGATTGATATTTTAAGTTTTTACGGCCATGTTGTCTGATATGTCGCCTGAACTCCATTTGATGTTACGACTTCAACAATAATAGGAGTACCATGTAGACTACTCTGTGATAACCCAAATAATACTGCCGTTACATTAGCAATACTATTGGGTGGTATAGTTACTGAACCTTTCGATAGAATACCGCTATTATAATAAAAAACTGTACCATTATTTAATGTTGAGCCACTAGTAGCATTTATAATATAAATAGATGATATTGTAACACTCGTAGAACCTGTATTTTGTACATATGCCGTTATATTAGGAATTTCTTTTATATTACTAGATATTTTTGGTGCTACATTAAATGCGACAGATGCTATGCTAATTCTTTCAGTTAAGGCAGGATTTGATGAATGTACTGAACCAACTAATCCGCTTAGCCACAAATAAATCAATACTGCAGCAGCTATAGCAATTAAAATAAGCATAACAACTGCTACTATATCAGATATTGCCTTATTACTTCTTTTCATACTTAAACCTTTAATCGTATATTTCATGATATACGAACACCTCTTTTACACACCTCTTTTATTCTCTATTCTTTAATTTTTTCTATAATATATTTAAACTTAACTCCGTAATAATACAAAAAATATGAGAACAACTTAATAATTGTTAAGAAGTTTTAAAATTGAATTTTAGGCAAGAAAATAATAGATTGCTATAGCAATTACTAATAAATTAAAATACCTATAAGTGTTTTATAATCTTATTATTTTTTCTAAACAATACTGTTCTTTGACTTTTTACATTTTTATATTAATTTTTAATTTAGGTTGAACTCTGACTTAAATAAATTTTTAATTTAATGATTTCCTAGTAATCCAGGTAACTGAGATGGAAGAGAATAAGGCTAAAATTAATGAAACAAAGTGGGATCCGTCTTTAGAACTATTAATATTAAATGAGTGGGAGAAAAAGAAAAAAGATAATAAAATTGATGAAGCATCAAACAAAATAATAGTTATAGATACACCTCCTCCATATGCAAGTGGAAAATGGCATGTTGGAGGAGCTGCTCATTACTCTCAAATAGACATGATTTCAAGATATTATAGGTTAAAAGGGTTCCAAGTAATTTCTCCTTTTTATGCTGATAGAAATGGTTTACCTGTTGAAGTTCAAGTGGAAAAAATTTATAACATAAGAGCAAGAGATATGGCATCTACTCCTGAAGGGAGAAAAAAATTTTTGGATTTATGTAAAGGCTATTTAGATAATGCAGAAAAAGACATAGTTAACGTTTGGAAGAGGCTTGGATGCAGTTTCGACTATTGGAAAGATGGAACTGATAGCGAAAAATATAGAAAGATGACCCAAAAGACCTTTATAGAATTGTTTAAAAAAGGTTTAATTTATGAAGATGAAAGACCTGTAAGATGGTGCCCTAGATGTGGGACTACATTAGCTGAGGCTGAAATTGAATATCAGGAAGAAGAAGGTTACCTTTATTATATAAACTTTAAAATAAAGGGAGAAGAAAAATATGTTACAGTTGCAACAACAAGGCCTGAACTTTTAGCATCTTGCGCTGCATTAATTTATAACCCAAAGGATGAAAGGTATAAAGAGTTAAGAGGAAAGAAAGCTATATCGCCATTATATGATGTAGAAATGGAAATAATTGAGCATCCGAGCGTTGATATGGATTTTGGAACTGGATTAATGATGGTCTGTTCTTATGGCGATGAAAATGATATAAGGCTTTTCAAAGAGCTTAACTTAAAGCCTAAGGTATTAATAAGCCCTATAGGAACTATGCTAGAAAATTCAGCTTTCTTATCAGGTCTAACCGTTATGGATGCAAGAAAGAAAATAGTAGAAGAACTTGAAAAGAAAAAAGTTTTAGTTAAAAAGGAAAAAATCAAACATACTATACCGGTTTGTTGGAGATGTAAAACACCATTGCAGATAATAAACAGAAAAGAATTCTTCTTAAAACAACTTCCATTTAAAGGAGAACTTAAAGAAATTATAAACAAAATTGATATAAGACCTGAAATGCATAAGAAAAAGCTTTTTGATTGGATAGACAGCATATCTATGGACTGGCCCATATCAAGGGATAGATATTATGGAACAGAAATACCTGCTTGGAGATGCACGAATTGTAACTCAATTCTAACACCTGAGCCAGGTAAATACTATAGGCCATGGTTAGATGATGTTCCATTTGATAGATGCCCAGTTTGTAATGCTCCCAAAGAAAAAATAGTTGGAGAAAAAAGAGTTTTTGACACTTGGTTTGACTCAAGCATATCAGTATTATATGTAACAAAATGGGATGAAAACAAAGAATTTTTTGAAAAGGCCATAGAAAACACACTAAGACCACAAGGAGAAGATATAATAAGATCTTGGTTATACTATTCATTATTAAGAGTTTATCAACTAACCAATAGGCCTGCCTTCAAGTACATAAGGATAACTGGAATGGGATTAGATCCTAAAGGAAGACCGATGCATAAATCATTAGGCAACGTCATTGATCCCGATCCCATAGTAAGCAAATATGGAGCTGATGCTTTTAGGTATTGGGCTGCAATATCTGCAAGACTTGGCTATGACTATAGATTTGATGAGAAAAAAGTTATAACCGGGAGAAATTTTGCAACGAAAATATGGAATTTATCTAGATTTATTTCTTCATTCCCATATGAAGATTCTAATTATACTAATTATACAGAAACTGAAAGAGCTTTCTTTGCTCTAACCCAAGATTATATAGAAAGAATTGATAAAGGTTACCAATCCTTAGACACGTTCGAACCTATTAGCCTATTGTATGAATTAATTTGGGATGTGTTTGCATCAAATTATGTTGAATTAGTTAAGAACAGAGCATATAATAGAGAGAAAGAATTTAATGAAGAAGAGCAGAAATCATCTTGGAAAGGCTTACATGAAATCTTTAGATCATCATTAATTATGCTATCCCCTATAATGCCATTTGTTACGTATTACTCTTACAAAATGCTTTATAATAAAGATATAATGGAAGAAAGAGTTCCTGAACCTATGTTTAATAAAGAAGAAAAAGAAAAATTAATGAAAAAAGCTTTAGATATAATAGAAATAAACAAGGAAGTTTGGACCTATAAGAAATCCCATAATATAAGCCTTAACAAGCCAATTGAAGGTAAATTAATTATTTTTGATGAAAGCTTATCAGATTTCATAAACGATTTAAAGGCATTACACAAAACAGATTTTATTATAAATAAAAATCCAGAAGGAGAAAAAATTGGAGAAAAGCTATATTTGTTAACAAGATAAACTCATTGCTAAAGATCACCCGAATTCATTAGACAATATAAAATACTAACAAGCTATTTCTACATGGATAAGAATTAATAGGGATTTAGGTGAAGTAAATGGAGCTCTACGATTTAATAGTTGTTGGAGGAGGTCCCGGAGGTTATCCTGCAGCTATAAGGGCCTCACAATTAGGCTTAAGGGTAGCCTTAATAGAAAAGAACAAGCTTGGAGGGGAATGCACAAATTATGGATGTATACCTACAAAGGCATTAATAAAATCATCTCTTGAAGGTAAGAGCTTTTCATCAGCTATTGAAGAAGCTATAAATGCCTCTGATAAGGTAAGAGAAGGCATTTCATATCTTTTAAAAAACAATAAAATAGATGTTTTTTATTCGCATGCGAACATTAAAGAAAATTATGATAACTTTATTGAGGAAAACAACGGATTAAGATCGAAAAAATTAATAATAGCAACGGGCTCAGAGCCTTCAGATCTACCTAATATAAAAGCTGATGGCCAAATAATTCATAATAATAGAACAATTCTTAGCCTAAAAGAATTACCTTCCCGCATTTTAATAGTTGGAGCAGGCTATGTTGGAGTAGAGTATGCAAATGCTTTTTCTTCTCTAGGCTCTCAAGTAACTCTAATAGAAGTTATGCCTAAAATACTTCCTAATATAGATGCTGATATATCAAGACTTGCTGAAAGGGCTTTAAAGAGTAAAGGGGTTAAGATATTAAAAAACACAACAATAAAAGAAATTAAAGAAAAAAGAGAAAAATATGTTATAGTAAATATAAATAATGAAAACATGGAATTCGATTCTGTTTTCATATCAGTAGGAAGGAAAACTTTACTACCAAACATAAAAGTTGAAACTGATGAAAAGGGTTTTGTAAAAGTTGATAAATATTTGAGAACTTCTAACCCAAATATTTTCTCTTCAGGAGATGTAACTGGGAATCCAATGCTTGCCCACAAAGCATTTGCTCAAGGAGTTGCTGCCGCAGAGGGCGTTTCAGGAAACCTTAAAGAAATAGACTATAGCATTATACCTAGCGTTATTTTCTCAAAGCCTGAAATATTTTCAGTTGGCTACACATTAACTCAAGCTAATTCTTTAGGGATTCAAGCTAAAGAAACTAAATTACCATTAGGTGGGCTTGCAAGGTCTGTTATAGAAAAAGAAGAGATAGGTTTAATAAAAATAGTCTATGATTCTTCTAATAGAATAATAGGTGTCCATGCAATATCAACATTTGCATCTGAGCTAGCTCTTTCAGCAACTCTTGCAGTTAAGTTAAAAGCAACTCTTGAGGATCTGTCATTTAGCATGCCTCCTCACCCTACTATGTCTGAAGCATTAAAAGAAGTTGCAGAACTCGCATTGAATAGACCAATACACTACGTTAAAGTTTAAAAAGGGATTTAGTAAAAATTCAATACGTCTCATTTATATAAACCTAATTACAGGTTCTAACAATTATAAAATTAGTAGAGGTTGGGAGAATTGATTACAGTAGTAGGTGGAGCAGGAAAGGTTGGGGCAACAACTGGTGCTTTTCTTTTAATGAGAGATGTTGATGATGTAGTATTAATTGATATTTTAAAGGATAAGCCTCAAGGCGAAGCATTGGATTTAGGCCATATGGCTGCAGCCATAGGGTCTAGCAGGAAAGTTATAGGATCAAATGATTATAAAGACATGGCAGGTTCAGATATTGTTATAATTACAGCAGGCTTCCCAAGAAAAGCTGGACAGACGAGAGAAGAGCTGTTAGCAATAAATGCAAAAGTAATGGCAGAAGTATCTGATGCTATTAAAGAATATTCGCCGAAAGCAAAGGTTTTAGTTTTAACAAACCCAAGCGATGCAATGACATACGTAGTTTATAAGAGGCTAAAAGCCCCAAGAAACCAAGTTATTGGTTTTAGTGGATTATTAGATGCTCCAAGATTATCTTATTATGCATCCCAAAAATTAGGTATTAGTCCAGCTTCAATTTTGCCAATTGTTTTAGGTATGCATGGAGAAAACATGTTCCCAGTACCAAGACTATCTATGGTTGGAGGAGTTCCATTAAGCGAACTAATGACAAAGGATCAAATTGATGAAATAGTTAAGAAGACAGTTGGAGCAGGTGCTGAAGTAATTAAATTAAGAGGCTATAGCAGCAACTGGGCTCCAGCAGCTGGGTTAACACTAATGGCAGAAGCAATTAAAAACGATCAGAAGAGAGCAATAATTGCAAGCGTTATTTTACAAGGAGAATATGGAGTTAACGATGTTGTTGCAGAAGTCCCAGTTATATTAGGGAAGAATGGAGTTGAGAAAGTATTAGAAGTCCCACTCAATAACGAAGAACGCCAAGGATTTATGAAGAGTATTGAAGCTGTTAAAAACTTGTTAAGCGCTTTGCCTCCTGAATATAAGTAAAACACAATAATAACTACTATTTTTTATTATAAAGAAACTATTTTTTATAAGAAAAAGTTAAAAACTTTCTATGCATAATACTTATGGATGATTAAAATGAAAGAACAAGATATAGACGACCGAATGAAAGACGTGCTAGAAAAACTTAGCGAAAAAGAACTTAGAATGACACCTCAAAGAATACTTATATCAAAAACTATATTAGCTATGGTTAAAAATCATTCATCATTAAAGGAAATATATGATGAAACACAAAAAGTTTTACCTAGGGTGGGTATATCAACAGTTTATAATACAATAAAGATGTTGGAGTCTTTAAAAATAATAGATACATTTGATATAGACGGGAAAATGAGGATAGACCAAACATTCCCCCATATAAATATTTATTGCAGGAATAAAGATAGCATTATAGATGTTGATGGTCAAGCTATTGAAGAAATTAAACAGGTTTTATCCAAATATGGAATTAATGTTGATGTAAAAAAGATATTAATAGATGGTAAATGCAACAATTATTAGCAATAAATATATTTAATTTTTATTGCAACTATTCCTATGGGGAAAGTAATGCCATGTAAAAGAAAATTAAGTCCATTTGAAACTAAGTTAACTACATTATTTCAAGTAATGCCTATGCATGCAAACCCATTAGGCATGTTATTTGGAGGAGTTATAGAAGATTGGATGATACAAGTATCAAACATGGAAGCAACTAGGATAGCTAAGAGACCAACCTTATTAGCTGGTATGGATAGCATATTTTTCATATCTCCCGTATTAGTTGGAGAAAATGCAAACATAACTGCTTGGGTTGATTATATAGGAAATACAAGTATAGATGTTAGCTTATTGGTTGAAGCGGAAAATCCTATACTTAATGAAAAGAGGCTAACTACTTTAGCCCACATGACGTATGTAGCTGTAGGTAAAGATTTAAGGCCTGTAATGCTAGATGCTTGCATTGAAGCAAAAACAAAGGAAGAGGAAGAAATATATCAAGATGCTTTAAAGAGGAGAAAAAACAGGGAAAACAGGATAAAGGATAGAAAAGAAAGGGCTTTAGACTCTTCTCCTCCAAGAGGTCTAGATGATAGGTTTACTATAACGAACTATAAAGTTGTTATGCCAGAAGACGCTATGGCATTAAACACTTTATTTGCTGGCAAGCTTATGAGATTATTGGATGAATCAACTGCTTTAGTTGGAACAAGGTACGCTAGAGGCCCTGTTGTTACAGCATCTGTAGACACAACAGATTTTTATTCTCCAGTAATGGTTGGAGAGACTTTAATCATTTATAGCACATTAACAAACATAGGGAAGAGCAGCATGGAAGTTATTGCAAAAGTGGTTAAAAGAGATGAAATTACTGGAGAAGAAAAACACACAACAACAAGTTATTTCACATTAGTTCATGTAGGACCAACGGGTAGGAGCGAACCAATACCAGAATTTAAAGTTACAGAGGATTGGCAGAAAGAAATTATTGCTGAGTCTGAAAAAAGAAGAAATGAAAGGCTTGAAATGCTATCATCATTCAAATCTAATGCAGAAAAGTTTAGACAGCTCATGCAAAAAATCTAACTCCATAAAACCTCTACACCTAATTTTTCAGCTTCAATTCCTACACTATAACTAAATAAAATATTCTTATCTGCAAATACCTTTATTATTTTATTTTGCCTATTCTTTATAATAAACGCTCTAATAGTATTAACTAGTTCATTTTCAACTTCTTTTGGAATTGGATTAACGTAATGAAATTGAGCCGTTGGATATAGACCACAAATTTCATAAGGTATTAAACCTAAGTAAGGAGCATAGTATATTAAATTCATATTTTTTATATCTTCTTTTTTGCAACCTCTATAAGGTTTCATTATAATTCCGTCTTTTCCTTTTATTTCATATTTTGTTAAAACCCATGATTTATAGTTAATAATTCTTGGATTCCAAGTGTTTTCTATTCCATAAAACTTAAGCCCTCTAGGATTTCCTTTATACTTAGGATTAAATCTATCCATATACTTTATATGTTTGCTTAATGATCTTAAGGCGCTTTGCGCTTCTGGCCTATACCTAGAGATCTCAACTAAAAATTCCCAAAGCCTCCCTTCTCTTATTGCTTGTTTAGTTCTATTTATTGATTTTTTAATTGCATATAAGTTATGTATTGATAAAAGCTTCCTTCTCTCTTTTACATCCATTTCCATTAAATCCTTAGGGGTATATTTAGAACAAACTGGGCAATTGCAAGGAAAATACTCTAAATCCTCTAACTTTTCAGTTCCATAATCCGTTATATATCTATCATCTTTTGCATATAATTCATATGAAGCAGAATCAAATGTATCTACACCCATTGCTATAGCAAATGGAAAAATTAATGGATGACCTCCTCCAAAAAGGTGTAAAGGTTTTTCTGGAGGTAAGTATTTCTTTGCTGTCGCTATCATATCTATTATAAGATTATAACCATACTTTTCAAGAAAAACTGTTGGACTACCAATAGCAAACATCTCAAATGGGAGATTTGATGATTCTCTGGCACTTTTTTCAACTAAATTTAAATATTTTCCTCCTTGTATAGGAAGGACCCAAATAGTTTTATCATCTTTTAATTTAACTGCATCATAAGCATTTTTTAATGTTTCTTCAACACTCTTTTCGGCTTCCTTTAAATCAGTATCTCCTGTTGGCTTATCTAAAATAACAGCAATATCACTTCCAATAGCTTTTTCAAAGTTCATAACTGTTTCCTGGTTGACATCAATACTCCCATATTTTAATACCTGATATGCCCCCGAATCAGTCATTATTACTTTATCAAATCCTAATACCTCATGAATTCCTTCACTAATTACTTTTTCCCCAAATCTCTTATATGATAAATAAGCATTTGTTATAATTTGATTAAATCCCATCTCTTCGATTTCCTTTATTCCAACATCTTGCTTCAAAGGATCTATAACTGGGAAAAATGCAGGAGTTTCTATAATCCCCCTATTTGTTTTTAAAATTCCTATTCTACCAGCTAATTCAAAATCCTTTATAATAAACATTAATTAAAACACCGTTGTTATTGATTAATTCCTTTCGTCCTCAAATATTCTCTAAATATGCTGTATATCTTTTGGGCCAAAGGACCTGAACCTTCAACACCATCTTTAGAAACCTTTATGTTTTTACCAATTTCAACCACATTTATATCATCATAAACTTTTATTAAATGCTTTTCAATATTACCAAACCTAGTTAAAAACTCTGAAAACTCCTTTGCATTAAAAATCTCGCTTTCCCCAATTAAAATCTCGCTTATACTTCCCCCATAAATTATAGAAACAGGCCATAAATTTCCTTCATTATCTTTAGCTGATTCTAGCATAACGCTGTAAGTTGCAGGATCATAACCTGTTAACTTTCCTACATAATATCTACCATTGGTTAGCTTTATTGTAACGCTCCTGTCTAGCAATGAATTTAAACGTGAAACGAATCTCCTTGCTGGCTCTGGCGACGCTGACATTTCTTGCACCTATCTTTTTCTATATTTCTCTAAATATTAGGTTTTTCTATCTAATAGAAAACTTTTAATTCCCTTAATTTTTTTCAAAATTGGTGATAAGTTTGGAGCCTATATTTTCAGCGAAATACAGAGTTTATTGGAGTGAGACGGATGCAGCTATAATGATGCACTTTTCTAATTTCTTTAGAGTATGTGAAAGAACTGAAGAAGACTTCTTTGCATCATTAAATATTTCTCAGAAAGGAGAAGTTGGTAAAAGATTACTAATGCCGAGAGTTCATGCTGAATGTGATTACAAAAACCCATTAAGGCCAGGAGACTTATATAGCGTTAATATAACTGAAATTTTGTTAGGAAAAAGTAGTATAAGGTATACATATGAGATATATAATGAAAGCAGCAATCAATTATCGGCAATATGTAAAATTGTTGCTGTGGTATATGATGAAATAAATAACAAATCAATGGAAATACCTCAAGAATTGAGGAAAAAACTTATTGAGATGGGAGCTAAGGAGCAATAAATAGTTTAATAAAAATAATACTTATATAGTCTTAATTTAATCATATATAAAGATAAGTTCCCATTGTTATGTTTTATTTCTATTCAAACTACTAATAATTCAAAATGAATTTTATTATTAGACAATGATTATTAGTAAATCTAAAACCTGCTTTTTGATAACTAGAAATCTCACATAACTTAAAATAATTTTTAAGCGGTAAAAAATTAGATATTAGATAATTCGATTCTAATTATGACATTATTATAATAGTTCAAGAAACTCTATTGCAGTTGTAAATTATGCTTACATTTATATTCTGATTAACAAGTAAAATCCCACTAGAGGGATCAGGTGAACATATGTAATCTACAATTGTTGTAACACCTTTATTAGTTTGATATTGATAATAAAAATAAAGGTTAGATATATTATAATAATAATAGTAACCTGAAGGAACAAAAATAAATGTAATATTTGTATTGTTAGAAAAATTAATGTAATTTTCATTTGTAGAAGGAGATATATATCCCATATTAATTTTAGTTTGTTCATCAAAAGAAACACTCCAATTATAATTATAATATTTTTTAATTTGGCCTGGATTAAAATTATTAACGTAAATAATATTGAAGCTTACATTAAAGTATTTATTGGTTATTATTTTACTTACTGGTGGAACAACATATATAACACCTGTTCCTCTTAGTGCTGAAATAATTTGCTGTACATTCTCAACAGGTATCGAAGCTATGGCTTTCCCATTAGCAACGCTTACAGAAATACCTATAGGATCACTTTTAACATTGTTTATAATTATTAAAGCCGATGAATTTGGAGCAAGAGAAACTGGTAACGAATTATACGTTGTTATCTTATTATTAGTTCCTTTAACTATTATTTGTAAAGAATTACTACCACCAGAATATGAATCAAAAGTTATATAACTACCATTTTTTAATATAACTGAAATACCTGATATGTAATAGCTATAAGGATATACCATACCTGAAACATTTATATAAATATTGTTATTTGTATAATTATAATAAGCAAATATATCCTTTTCCATTAAGCTTGCCATTTGTTGTACCTGTATAGAATTCTTTTGAGTAGTTAAAACATTTTGATTGTAATTTATAAGACTAAACATAACTCCTGCTATAATAAATGCTGCTATAATAAATATTATAGTTCCAACTATTGCAGACTGAGATTTTTTACGATGGATTTGCCATGGCATATACCTCTCCTCCGCTATATGATACCGTAACTAATGAAGTCACTGATTTAACGTTTGTACATTTGATAACAGCAACTGCGTCTGGAGGTATGTAATGAGATAAACTATATGAAGTTTTATTAAATAAAATGGAACAGGTATTGATCAATGTGCTATTAATATAAACACTATTAATCTGGGCCCCCATGGGACCACTATTAAATATAAAGTATAAGTTTCCATTACTTATATAGGAACCCATGGGGACAATGTATTGCTGTAATGCAAGCTGGGCTTGATTATTATTGCTATTGGTTAAGCTAACGAATCCTCCAGCAGCAGATGATAAATAAACTATCAATGTAAATCCAACAGCCAAAGTTATTAGTATCATCATTATTTCTGCAACTATATTGCTAACAGACCTTTTATTTCTCAATGTCTGACCCGATATTTTTTATTTTTATTTAAAGTTTATTAACGTATAACCTAATTCAAATCACAACTTGTGATGCTAAACTTAAAGCAACTATCATAGTGAATGTGCCTATTAATATTAAATAAATGAAGTATTCGCTTGTTCTTGGTGCAAAGTCTGATATAACCTTCGCTATAATATAACCTGATGTAGCAGAAACTATTAAAAGTGAATAGAAAAATATTCCTAAAATACCTGGTATATTTATGGTTGCTGTCATAACTCCTGTTAATCCAAATGTTGCATTTTTCTTCAATACCTCAAGCATAACTATGGTCATACCTACTGCGAAGCCATAAACAGCTATGCCTAAAATTATTACTGAAGAATACGATTGCAATCTGTTTTTCAAATAAAATTCCATCCTTTGAAGCTCTGCAGCATACCTGCTTGTGACATTTAAAATATCACTAGCTCTACCTCCACTTCTCGCAGTTGTTAATATAGACGTTAGCAATAACCTTACATCTCTTGGTGAAGAAGAAAAGATTTTCAAAAAAGATCCTTCAAGATCACCTGTCATTTTATACAGAGAGCCAAAAGCAGCTAAATAATCTTTTAAAGGTGGCTCAACCAGCTCTACAGAAGCTAGTATAGCTTGGGAAACTGAAGGTAATGAAGCAGCTACGCTTGGATAAATTTCTAAAAATGATCTTGCCTGCCTTTTTAACTCTAGCATATAATTGCTATACTTCCTTGAATATATTGCATATGGTAACAATAAAAAAACAAAAAATAAATCCACATATATTATTGTTATCATGGTAGATGGAACAGGTATATTAGAAAAACTTGTAAACACAGGGAATTGAGTTGGAAATAATTTTTTAAATATATAATAGAAAATAAACAAAGATAAAATTCCAGATACGGGAATAAAAATTAAATATCTTAAAGGTCTTGGGGGGCCAACAGTTCTCATCTTCCTCACCTAAAGCTTTAATTTTGATGTTTGATTATCAGCTAGAACAGCTGTTATCAGAGACACTATAGGTATTAGTATAAATATAACTAATATAATTAATGATGTAAAGCTTATCGTGCTAACCGGATAAACAGTAAATAACATTCCCATGACTCCTATTAAGACCGGACCCACAATACCAACAACTAAAAAAGATTCCAATAGAGTTCCAATAGACGAGGATATTCTTTCAACCAAAGAATAATAATAATTCAGATATGAAGATATAGAATCTTGAGCTATTTGAACCAAATCAGCTCCAGCAACAGCTCCTCTTGCAAGGGATTGAGCCAAAAGCTTAAGGCTTGGGGAAGGGGTTATTTTAGATAACCCTTCTAATATTTTAGCAGGATCTTCATTTAGGGTTACATATGTCTTTATATAGTTCATTTCTACGTTAAATTCTTTTAATTCATCAGAATATTTATTAACAAATGTTAAAAGAGCTTGAGAAAGACCTTCTCCACCTGCAAGCAAAGAAGTTAGAGTTGAGGCAAATATATGAAACTTTGCCTCTAAGTCATCTTTTCTTGATGAGTATTTGAAAGATGGAATTAAAATACTTAAGCCAAGAGATAATAAATAACCTAAAACAACTGCTAGAATTGAAATTATTATAATTTTTTCAATGCCATATTTTCCCGATAGGCCTGAATAAATATAAACAACTTCCCATAATAATGTAGGTAAAAAAAGAAAAATTAAGGTAACTTCTCTTTTACAATAATTATAAAATCCTTTACTTATTCCGGAACCCAAAATCATGTAATCTATCTCAGGGCTTAGTTTTTTTATGAGATTGCATGGTTTTAAATTATAAAATAAATTATAGAAAAAATGGTTCAAATTTATTAAAATTTTGTAAAAAATATTTTTATATGATTTAATCTTAATCACCCCTTATATCTATGTTAAATTCCCCTGTTTCTGCTTTAGCCTTATTATATAAATCTTTAGGATTTCTTCTATATAATCTAAGAACCTCATTTAGCATAGCATTATCAGCATTTTTATTCATAAGCCAATTTAATATTGTTGCTCTCCTTTTTAAATCATTAAATGCTTCCTCATAGCTTATTAAATTGAGAGAAGCAACTGATTTTAACAAATAGCTTTCCTTCCCTTTCATATACCAAGAATTTTTATATCTATCCCATAATATTTTTTCTTTTAACAACACACTATTAGTTTCAACATCATATCCCCAAGACTCATCTATTCTCATAACTTTTCTAAATACATTGCCTCCTTCTTCTATTCTCAAAATATTAACAAACAGCCTGGCCGCCGATATAAGGCTAGCAGGCACGTTCATTGGAGGTGAAACAAGCCTCTTGATTAAAACATCAGCAGACTCTGCGTGAACTGTTGTTAAACCTCCATGACCAGTTGCTAATGCTTGGAAAAATGCATATGCCTCTCTAGATCTTATTTCTCCAACTATTATAACATCAGGTCTCTGCCTCAATGCAGCCTCTATTTGGGACTGCATTGTTACATTTTCAACTCTTGGATCCGTTGATAATCTAGTCATCATTGCGCTCCAGTTTTCATGAAATGGTAAATAAACTTCAGGAGTATCTTCTACAGTTACTATTTTATATTCGGTTGGCAAAAGAGTTGTAGATGCATTTAATAGAGTTGTTTTACCGCTTCCAGTAGGACCATAAAATATTATTCCTTGTTTGTTCTCTACAGAAAGCCAAATAAATGCTGCAACAAGTGGATCTAAAGTCTTAGACCTCATAAGTTCTATTAATGTAAATGGTTCTGCCCTAAACTTCCTTATAGTAAAGCTATGTCCTCTTCTAGATACTGTATCCAAAACAATGTTTACCCTATACCCTTCAGGCTTTAATAGGCCTTCTATTATTGGGGTAGCAATAGAAGGCTCCCTGCTACTTCTAACCCCTAGCTTAGCTATAATAGAATCAAGCTCTTCTTGGGTATTAAAGACAACGTTCGTAGTAAGCCATTCGTATTTTGTGTGATAAACAAATACTGGTATGTGAAGACCGTTGCATGATATGTCTTCTATATATGGATCTCTTATTAGCGGCTCAATCTTTCCATAGCCTATTAAATCTCTTGAAACATAATAAGAAGAAACAAGAGCAATATCATCTATTCTTTTTTGCAGCTCCTTAAATTTTCCATCTCTTCTTATATGAAAACCTTTTATTAATTTTTTAGATGCTAAATTTTTTGCTATTGGAATTAAAATATCTATACCCTCTTCCAAAATCTTTTTTTCTGCTAGTTTTTTAGATAAATCTATATCTTTTGACACTATATCCATTAATTCTTTATAAACTTTTATGGAAATATCATCTAATATCGGTTCTTTTATATCGTAAAGCCTTCTTTTTTCCTGATCTTCATAAATCCTTATAAATACTTTGGGGTAGCCTATAACACCATATTCTTCTAACACATTAATTTTTTTGCTTTCTTCTTTGTTGTTTATTTCCAAAGAGGCTACCCCACTTTCTCTATATTTTATATCTATAAAGTAAAGCTTTAAAATATTTAAAGCTCATATAAATTAAAAGTTTATAAAACTAATTTAAAGGTTACTTTATAATTTAACATTTAAAAATTCTAATTTTATTTAACTACAAATCATTTTATATTTTAAAATATAAAATTATTTAGAAATATATGCTTTTGCTTAATAATTTTATATGAGTTAATTAAATGGTGGAATAATGCAAAGGAGAATTTTTAAGATAATTAAAGGAAGATATGCTATTGATGGTGCTGGAGTTAAGCTATATAGAGTCTTTGGTTCTCAATATACAGCTCCTTTAACAGATCCATTTCTTCTATTAGATTTCTTTGGTTCTAATAAAATAGAAGATTATATAGCAGGATTTCCCTGGCATCCTCATAGAGGTATTGAAACTATAACTTATCTAATTAATGGAAAAGTAGAGCATGAAGATAGTGAAGGGAATAAAGGAGTCTTATATCCTAATGATATACAATGGATGACAGCTGGTAGTGGAATTTTCCACCAGGAAATGCCAAAACCATTAGAATATAAGGATCAATTAGACAAAAAATTTTCCTTAACTGAAGTTAAAGGATTTCAGTTATGGATAAACTTACCAAGCCATTTAAAGATGTCAATGCCTTTATACAGAAATATTAAAGGAAATAGATCTCCAACAGTTGAAATAGATAAAGGCAAAGTAAAGGTAGTTTCTGGGATTTATAATGGAGTTCAGGGCCCGGTAAATGCCAACAATTATGTAGATCCGTCGTATTTTGATGTTAAACTAGAGGAAGAGGGAGAATTTGAATACAAAACTAAGAGAGGATACAACGTATTAGCTTTGGTTTTGGAAGGAAAGGGTATTTTTGAACCCAATGGAAATATTATAAAACCGGGAGAGCTTGCTATTTTCAGCGATGGTGATTTCTTAAAAGTTTATTCAGAAAACGGTATAAGGTTTATCTTGCTTTCCGGCAGGCCTCTAAAAGAGCAAATAGCATGGTATGGACCTATAGTTATGAACACATGGGATCAGATAAATGAAGCATTGTTAGATTTAAGAAACGGTAATTTTATCAAAAACAAGGCCCAAGAAATTGATTAGCTGTTTAATATTTAAACAATTTCAATAGCTAAAGCTGATGCCCCTCCTAATCCATGACAAATTGATGCAACCCCTCTTTTTCCTCCATGCTTCTTAAGCACATTAATTAATTCCAAAGTAATTCTGGCACCGCTCATTCCTAATGGATGACCTATAGCTATTGCACCTCCATGAACGTTAAGCTTTTCATATGGAATACCTAATTCTTTATTCAATATAAAGCTGTTTACAGCAAATGCTTCATTATTTTCAAAATAATCAACATCTTTAATACTCCATCCTATAGAGTCTAACAATTTACTTATTGCCCCTACGGGCGCTGCTGGGAACTTCCACGTTTCAACTCCATGAAAGGCGAAACCAACAATCTTAGCTATTGGCTTCAATCCCATTTCCTTAACTTTTTCCTCGCTTGCTATTAATAAAGATGCTGCACCATCACTTATTTGACTGCTACTGCCTGCAGTATGAAATCCTCCACTAAATGCTGGCTTTAATTTTCTCAATTTATCAATGCTCGTATCCCTTCTTATCCCCTCATCTTGATCTAAAATTATTTTTCCATTTTGTTCAAAAGGTATAACGAAGTCTTTCATTAAGCCTGAGTCCCATGCTTTTGCGGCTCTCATATGAGACTCATATGATATTTTATCTAAAGAATCCCTGTCAGCATTATACTCCTTTGCTGTCATATCAGCTTCTTCTCCCATAATTTTGTTTTGAAATACGTCCCATAATCCATCATAAACCATAGCATCCAATAAATTCATTTGACTTCCAATCAAATGCTTTACTCCCCACCTTATGTTTTGCCCCAATAAGAATGGAGAATAACTCATTGATTCCATACCTCCAGCTGCAATTAAATTAAACGAACCTGCCTGAATATAATTGGCAGCAGTTATTATCGCATTCATACCGCTTGCGCAAACCATATCAACAGTCATAGAGTCTATATATTCAGGAACACCAGACTTTAAGGCAACCTGTCTTGCTGTATCCATACCAGTTCCTGCCCTAATAACATGACCATAAATAAGCATGTCTAAATCTTTTGGAGAAATACCTACTCTGTTTATTAATGAAGTCAAAGTATATGCTGCTAAATCAGCTGGATGAAAATCCTTTAGGCTTCCACCAAATTTTCCTACTGGTGTTCTTAGGCCGTCTACAATATATACATTTCCTTTAATTTTAGGCACTTTTTTCACCATATTAATTATTTTAATTAGACTTTAAAACACTTGCAAAATGACCTATTAATAAAATCCTATACAATTCTTTAAAATTTATTTCTTTACACTTTTTAAAGAGCATAGGTGAAAAATGTGGTCAAACTATGGGGGGCAGTTTTAGGAGGGTATCCAAGATCAATACATGCGAGACATGAAATGAGAGACCTAGAAAAAGGAGAATCAACTTATCTAAGCCATGAAATAAATATAGCTTTAATTTCAAGTGCTGTCATAGGCTCCCAAGTTGCATCTGGTTTGAGGTATGTAACTGATGGAATGCTTGACTTTCACGATATTTTTAGACCATTCCTTGAGTCATGGAGGAACGTCTCTATAACAGGCCTTTTAAGGTATTTTGACAACAATTTCTTTTATAGAATACCCGTATTTACTGCAGAGCCAGATATAGAGAGCTTTGTTTGGCCCCAAAGAATAAGGGCATATAGTAAAGTAGCTTATCCCTCTTTAATTAAAGCAGTTATTCCAGGACCTTTGAGTTTGGTATTAATGGGTAAAAACCAAAGCGGTTTGTCTAAAGAAGACTTAGCATATAGCATCTCATCGATATTAGCTATGGAGGCTGAAAAGGCTGAAAAAGCTGGAGCAGGTATGATACAAATAGATGAACCCATATTATCAGATAATGAAATAACTAAAGAAGATGCTGATTTAGCTAAAGACCTTATTTCAAATATAGCTAAGAGAGTTAATATACCAACTACTTTATCTGTTTATTTTGATATACCTAAAAAGGAAGTTTATGAAAAGTTAATAGATACAAAAGTTAAATATATAAGCATTGACGCTATGGATTCCCCTTCTAGGTTTTTAGATTTAATTAAAAGCCAAGGATTTTCGGATAAAAAACCTATTTTAGGTTTAATAGATGCTAGAAGAATTCACGACGATGACTACAATAAAATAAAAGAGATTTTAATAAATATAACAAAAATAGAAAATGAAGAAATAGGGGTTACGACTACAACATGGTTTGATGTGGTTCCTTATAATTTTGCTATAAGGAAAACGTATTTATTGGGATCTTATTTAGAAAAGATAGCTAGCGAATTAAATGCAGAATTTATAAATCCTATAAAGGAGGTTGAAAAGCAATGAGCTATGAAGTCCCGAAAAAGTTTCCTACAACAGTTGTTGGAAGTTATCCAAAGCTAGGTGAGGCAAGCGAAATAATAAAGAAAAGGGACAGAAATGAGATTAGCGAGGAAGAATTCCATGAAAAGATAAGGGGTTCAATTAATGAAGTAGTAAAGGATTACCTAGATGCAGGAATTGATATAATAAGTGATGGCGAACAATCAAGAGAAGACATGGTAGTCTATTTTGCCCAAAGACTTAAGGGTTATAATGAAGGAGATTGGGTTAGAATATTTGATAATGTTTACTTTAGGAAGCCTATTATAGTTAACAAACTTGAAAGAGTTAGAGAAATGATAATAACAGATTGGTTATATACAAATAAAATAAGCAACGGCAGGCCTGTTAAAGCAATAATAACTGGTCCATACACTATGCTTGAATGGAGTTTTGATCTGTTTTACGGAGATAGAAAAGAAATCATAATGGATTTTGCAAAAATAATAAGAGAAGAGCTAATGGAGGCAATAAGAAATGGGGCCAAATATGTGCAAGTTGATGAACCTGCATTATCAACAAGACCTTGGAAAGAAGAGGCAGACCTATTAAAGGAAGCTTTAGATTACATATTTAAAGGAATGGACGCAAAGAGGATTGTACATATATGCTATGGAAGGCTTGAAAGGCTACTACCTTATATACTAGATTATCCGGTAGACCAATTTGATCTAGAATTTAAGAACAGCGATTTCAGACTATTGCCCTATTTAAAAGAATATGGATATAATAAAGAACTTGGCTATGGTGTAGTCGACGTACATACTCTGCAAATAGAGAGCGTTAATGAAATCAAGGAAGCTATAGATAAACTTATGAAATTAGGCATTCTAGGGCCAGAAAAAGTCTATATAGACCCTGATTGTGGCTTAAAGCTTTTACCAAGGGAGATAGCTAAAGGAAAGCTAATAAACATGGTTAATGCCACGAAAATTGCAAGGAAAGAATATTAGAGGGTTAAGTTTTGCCTAGTTGGGTCGGAAAGCTACCTTCAGATATATTAAAAGAAATAGTATTAGATAATGTAAATTCATTCAAAAAAGCCTCAACTTTAATAGGAGCAGAAATAGGAGAAGATTCTGCTATAATAGACCTAGGATTTTGCACCTTATCAATACACTCCGACCCAATTACTGAAGCAAGATATCATGCAGGTTCTCTAGCAATTGATGTAGTCACAAATGATTTAGCAGTAACAGGGGTTAGACCTAAATGGCTTATACTTGATATATTAATGCCCGAAAATTCATTATATTCTTCTTTAAACAGCATCATAGAAGGGGCTGTAAAAGAAGCTAAAAAATTAAATGTAGAAATTGTAGGGGGTCATACTGAATCTACTCCAGGCCTAATTTCTCCAATAATTATTGGAACAGCTATAGGCTGTTCTTGTAAAGAATGCTATATACCAACAAGGAATGCAAAAGAAGGAGATCTAATATTTCAAATAAACCCAGCTGGTCTAGAGGGAAGTGCAATCATTGCAACGGATTTTAGAGAACACGCATTATTATCAGGAGTTCCATCAGATATACTAGAAAATGCTTCAGAATTCATAAATAGAATAAGCATAATGAATCAGGCTTTAGAACTTTCAGATAAAAGACTTGTAAATAGCATGCATGACCCTACTGAAGGAGGTATGTTAGGGGGTCTATATGAAATAGCATATTCATCTGGCCATGATATAGAAATTGATCAAAAGAAAATTTTTGCTGAAGAGGAAACTAAAATTATATCAGAGAAATTAAAAATTGACTACACTAAATTAATAAGCAGTGGATCAATATTAGCAACCATACCTTTAAATAAAAAAGAAGAAGCGGAAAAAACACTAACCAATATAAATACAAGGTATTCGATAATTGGAAGGGTTTTAAATCCAAGTGACAATCCAAAAGTTATAGTAAAAAACTCTAATAAAATAACTTTTATAGATTCTCCACCACAAGATGAAATATCAAGGCTCTGGGCTAGCAAAAATGAATGAAGATAATAAAGAATTTATAATAATATCAGGCACTCCTGGAACAGGGAAAAGTAGCATAGGGAAAATTCTTTCTGAAGAAATCAATTGCAAATATATAGAGGTTTCCGAATTTGCAATAAAGAAAGGGTTAGTCGTGCCTGATGAAACAGGAAGGAATACTTATGTAATAAAGGAAGAAGAGTTAAAAGAAGAAATACTTAAAGAAAGCAATGGATTAACTATTCTTATTACTCATTACCCAGACGTTTTTCTTGATGATGATAGATTTTATTTTAATACAGCATTTGTATTATTACTAAGAACAAATCCATTAATTTTAATGAAAAGACTAGAAAATAAAGGTTGGAATCATAAAAAAATTTCTGAAAATGTTTTAGCTGAAGCATTTAATACTATTGCTGAGGATATTTATGATTATAATGATATGATTATTGAAATTGATACTACAAACATAAAGCCAGAGGATTCATTAGGCATTATCTTTGATAAAATTACTTCTCTCGATTTTGGAATCAAAATTAATTGGCTTATTGATGAAAGTCTTGTTAATTTTATTTCTTCTCTCGTTGATCGGATCAACCTTAATTATAATGGGGTTGGGGATTGAAGAAGATTGTAATAAAGCCTCACCAATTTCAAATTTGTCGAGTTGGCTATTTAATTCATGATTTAAACTCATAGTCATGTATATTACTTCCTTATCTTTTGCACTTCTCAATGCATGTATAATCTTTGTGTTCGCATTAAGCAAGACACTATTAGGTATTAATGAGGGTGATTGCGTTGATATAACAATACTTAAACCATATTTTCTTGATTGAGCCATCATTTGTTCTATTAAACTACCTCCCTCGCTATCAAAATAGTTTTGAGCCTCATCTATAATTATTAACAATTTCTTATCGTTCCTTTTTCTTTTAAGATATATCATTGCTAAAAAGAGTAATGCATATGATTTCCTTGCATTTAAACTATCTATTTCGTCTAATTTTAAAATATTTATCCCTTTATTTAAGCTAAGATTTTGTTTTATATTGCTTTTCCTCACAACATTTTTTAGTATTTCTATTTTTCTTAGAAGACCCCTTTTTACATCCCTATCCCACCTAGCTTCTTCACTATACCTTTCTATTTTTTCTATTAAGTCCCCAATAGACAATGGATTTTCATCTTGGATTACTTTCATTAAAAGGTATTGCTGAGGTTCCGTTAATCCTAAACCACTGCTTAAAGAATCTATTAATATATCACGCCTCTCATTAAATTCATCGATTTTAAATGGATCTATATTAAATTCCATAGGATAAATAATGTTTGCGCTCTCCATCATATCTGAAAACTCTCCAGTCCAATCCATTATTAAAACATCAAAAATGCTTGATGCCCTATAAGCAAGAGTAGCGGCTGTTGTTGATTTACCTGTTCCTGTTGAGCCAAATATTGCTATATGGGATTCTATATCATTTTCGTTCAAATAGACATCCTTATTATATGCATTATCAAATGTTTTTCCTATATAAATTCCTTCACTTAGTGAGATTCCCTTATCTGTAGGAGCTATTAATATTTCTCCTTTACCAATTGGGCTTATATTATCAATTGCTTTTATTAAACCCCCTTTTTCTTCATCCTTGATTTCTTTAATCCTTACATTTTTAAATGAGGTTGAAATCAAAGTTTTAAACACTTCTCTTTCAATTTCTACATCATTCTTGTTCTTAGAACCTATAGCCACAAAGGTTCTTGTATATCCTCCTGATGATATTGAAATAGATCCATATTTTACTGCATTGCTTTTAGACCTATCCTTTATTATGCTAGAAATAACCTTACCTGTTTCTTCTTTTTCTTCTTTACTACCATTTATCTCTAATTCTATAGCATCATAACTTCCCCTCACTTTTTTTATATTTTTAATTTTGTTAAACCTTATAATTAAAGGTATTGCTATTAAAATGGGTAGAAAATACATTATATAATTATAATAATAAAATTCTATTTTAAATTCCCATATAACAATTAATATTGCCGCTAAACCTATTAAAGGTCTAAAATATCTAGGTACTCTATCTAATATCATAGTCTCCCTCTTCTATCTAAAAAATATAAAGGAGAGAGGTGGGTGGAGAAAACTAATATATGTTAAAGCTAAAAAGAACTAACTTTAATAAAATATCTTGAGTGAAAATTATGGAAATAAGCGGCTGCAAGTCATATTATAACAACTTGCTTGAGGGCTTAAACATACCTATAGTGTTTGAATGCGGAGGGTCAATAAAAATAAAAGATTTTAACAATATAAAAAGTATAGCTTTAGAATCAATTAAAGAACTAAATGAATTGTTCGGTTATAATTTTAAACTTGGGAGCTATATTGAAAAAGAGTTTATAGGAAGAAGCTTTAATCTACATAAATTTAAAATAAATGAATTTGACGGAATATTGAGGATTGTAGAAAGAAACGGGTATTTTTTAAACACAAGTGGAGTAATGTTTTCTTCAATATTAAGCAAATTAGATGAAAATATAAAAAATGAACTAGTTAAAGGAAAGGTTTTAGAAAAAGGGGAAAAGATGGAGCCGATTTTTTTAGATAAAAACTGTTCTACTTTTGAAAAACCTATAGGTCAAAAAGAAATACCAAAATTTGTTATTTATGTTGCTGAAGAAGAAATACCAAAAATCGAACTAAATAAATATAGGCTAAGCATAAAAGGAGATGTTGTTAAAGAAGTTGAACTAACATATAGCCAATTAGAAGAGCTTTCAAGAGATATTGGAGAAAAGGACTTCCATTGTGTTACAGGTTGGAGCGTTAAGGGAAAAAGATGGAAAGGAATTAACTTATTAGACTTAATAAATTTATCAGGATTAAAGAGCGAATCAAAGTGGATTATTGCTATAAGTATGTCTGGCTATTCATCAACAATACCTATTGAAAAAGATATATTGGAAAACACTTATGTTGTTATAGAAATGGATGGGAACAAATTAAATCCAGAAGCAGGTTTTCCAGCAAGGATTTATTCTCCAGACCTTTTCGGATGGAAAGGATCAAAATGGCTATCTTCTCTTTACATATCGGAAAGATACATAGATGGTTACTGGGAAGCACTATCGTACCATGAGAGAGGGAAGGTTTTACCTAATGAAAGATTTAAAATAAGAAACCCTGATGTAAAGGATCTTTGTTAAAATTGTTAACCGGGGGGTTAACAATAATTTTGCAAAGTCTAATAATTCTTTTATACAGCAAAAATCATCAATAAAGATATTTTATTAATTTCTAAAATCTTCTGCTAGCAAAAATCATATTCTTAAAACTAAGAATCCATTATCGCAAGATGGATATACAAGGGCATTTTGCTTAAGTATTTCGGCAAGTTCGTAAGGATACCTTAAAAATACCTTTGCTATATTTAAAGATTTTTCAGGATCTTCTACGCAGCAAAAAACTACACCTGATGATACAGCATTGAATTTCTGCATAAAATCTTTATCAATAAAGTCTTTCATCTCAATAACTAAGCTAATTCTTTTTGATAACTTTTTTAACACATTTATTAGATCAGCATTATTTAACATCTCCATGTTTAATTTTATTAATAAATCCTTTTCACCTCTTAATTCATTACTTAAATTATTTAAGAAATTTATGCTATGATATAAATCTTTGTCGCTCAAATCTATACAATTTGATTCTTTGCAACTTGGTTTTTCACTAATCCCTATTTCAATAAAATTTTTCAATTTAACAGGGTTGTATTTACCATATATCCATAAAATAAAAGGCCTTTCAAGCTTTATTTTTGCTTTTCCTTCAGCGCATGCAAGATCTCTATTACCTATAGATGACATTAATATTTTATTGCTCAATTCTAAACCATTGCAATCTCTAATATAAATAGGCCTTTCAACCAAATACCATGAAATAATAAAGAAACCTATTGGCCCTAAAGAGGATAATATGCCTAATAAGGAAGATCTAAAAAATTTTTGTTCTGTAGAAGATAAAAAACTGCTTATTAAAGAGATTAAAAAATATGCTAAAAGAAACCTATAATTGAAATAATTAACTATTAATATTAAAGATAATGCAACTGCTGTTATAGCTAAAGGTATTGGATTTTCAAATTTTCCTAGAAAAATTTTGTTCTTAGATTTTATAAAAAAGTAAAATATAAATGAAGAAAAAATTCCAAATATAGAATATAATATCAAAAAACTATCCGAAATAGAATTTGATATAAATAGTAAAGGTATCGTTGATGATGCTATGCCTGTTAAATAATTTTTGCTTAAAAGAGTTGATATAATTGAAAATATGGCTATTAATATAGGTAATAAGGTTAAATACATAATGAAATTTACATTAAAAAACGAGAAACTATTTGATAAATTTAAAAATTTTAACAAGAGGATATATATAGCTAACATTACAACTCCTATGATTATGCTATATTTATTACAACCCTTAATCGTTTTTTGCACCATTTAATTTTAACTTGAAAATTTATTTAAATATTTCCACGAAATCAAATTAAAAAATTTTATATATAGTCCCAAACCCCTTTACCTTTATAATTGTAAACTATCGATTTCATAGCAGTTACCTGCTCAATGCTATACCCAATACCCTCTCTTCCTATACCAGAATCTTTCCTACCTCCAAATGGGTAGTAATTAATTCCATGCTTTGGCATATCATTTATATATATAGCTCCAACTTCAAGTAATCTAACTAATTTTCTTATTTTATTAACATCATTACCAAAAATTGATGCATCTAAGCCGTATCTCCTATCGTTTGAAAGCTCTATTGCCTGATTTAAATCACTAAACTTTGTTATTATTGCTATAGATGAAAATATTTCTTCTTTATATGCAACTAACTCTTTAACTTTATCTCTATCACATTCTATTAATGCTGGTTCAATAAAAGTATCGTTTATTCTCTTACCTCCAAATAATATTTTACACCCTTTAGCTATAGCGTCCTTCACTCCTTCTTCCCATTGATCTGCACTCGATTTATCAATTAAGGGTCCCATATCAACGCCTTTATCTCTTGGATCTCCTACCTTTACCTTAGAGAGCTCATTAACAATTTCATTTTTAAGCTGTTCATAAATTTTATCTTCAGCTAATATTAATTTAATAGAATCGCATCTTTGTCCACTATAACTTGTTATAGCCAATGAAATCCTTTTCGCAGCCCAACTTATGTCTGCATCTCCCAATACAATAGCAGGATCTCCACCTCCAAGTTCCATTATAAATTGTTTAATTCCAGCCTCTTTCATTACCTCTATACCAGTCTCAGTACTGCCCGTTAAGTTAATTATACCTATTTTGCTATTAGAAACAACTTTAGACATATGTTTCCCAGGCAAAGTAATTAAAGCTATGCTTTCTTTTGGAAGCCCTGCTTCTATCGCCATCTTTAATAAAAATAGAGAAGGAATCGGATCTGAACTTGGAGGCTTTAAAATTATTGCATTCCCTGGTAATATTGTATAAGTTATCTTATTAGCACTATCAAACAAAGGGTAGTTGAAAGGAATTATTATAAGAGATATACCGTATGGCTCTCTTCTAATTAGGGCCTCTGTTTCTAATGCTTCTGAGCTCCAATCTCCTGGTATTAGATCTCCAACAATTTTCCTAAGATCCAATGGGGACTTTCTTAGCCTTTCTATAGTAGCTAGAACTTCTCCTTTAGCTGAATTATATGTTTTGCCCGCATTTATTACTAGTGAATCTATTACAACGTCTTGGTGTTTTTCTAAAATATCAGCAATCTTTTCAATTATTTTTAATCTAACGTCTCCTGGCATATCTCTAATTTTCCACTTACCTTTTGAATACATGTTTTCTATTGCCTTTTCCACTTCACTTAATTCAGGCCTCGATATATAGGCTATTACATTGTTATCTATTGGTGAAACTATTTTGCTTCTATCATTGCTTTTCTTCCACTCTCCATTAAGGAAATATTTAAATACAGGAATTCCTTCTTCTACGTCATATATGTCATTAAAGAATGGATCATCTAAGCTGAGCTTCGTCTTTTCCACTATATTAAGCTGATTCATTTTATTCCCCTTTATATAGTATCTAATAACATTATTAAGCTCTAATATATTGATCCAAAATATATTAAATACAGAGCTTTAATTACAAATTTAAATAAAAAATATATTAACTTAAATTAACAATCCATTATGGGGATGAATTTGTTATCAAAAAATCCACTGGATCCTTTTGTTAAAGTAGAAGGCGATAGAGTTGCAGAAATTGTTAGGCTAGGTGCTATAGCTGAACTTGATGCTATAAACCTATACATGCAGCTTGCCAGTTATACTAATGATGAATCTGTTAAGAAGGTTTTAGTTGATATAGCTAATGAAGAAAAAACGCATCTAGGCGAATTCCTTGAATTGCTTAAAAGACTTGATCCTAAGCAAGCAATAGAGCTTGAAAAAGGAGGTAAGGAAGTTTCTTCTCTTTTAGAAAATTCTGAGCAAAAAAATTCTAAAGACAATAAGGCTCTAGATCCATTAGGCCCACTTAATGATACTGAAGTTAATGAAATTAAGTCTGCAATAAATGAAACTTTATTAAAAAATGCAAAGCTTAGATCATTTATAAACTCATTAACCCTTGGTGATGGTACATTAGCAGTACCATCTGAAAAGCTTTTGGAAGGAGAAATAATTAAATCTTCTTCCGATATAATTCCTTTGCAAAAACTGAGCACATATTTTAGCATAGAACAAGAAATTCTCGATTACTATAGGAGAATGTTATCTAAACCTCCTATTTCTTCTGTAATTTGGGCATCCACATTATTAGCAAAACAAGAAGATACTTTAATATTTAATACTCTATCTTCTCAAGCTAAAGTTAAAATCCAAGGTAACTGGTCATCTCCAGGATCTTTTACCGCTCTAATATCAAAAGCCATAAACAATATTGCATCAAAATCTCAATTAAGCCTAGTTATTTCACCTTCTGATAAAGCATATTTATCATCTGTGGTCGATCCTTCAGGAATTGATGAGCTAACAAGGGTTAGCAAGGTAGTAGATAAAATAGTAGTTTCTGAAGGTGTTAAATATGGAGAAGCTTTGCTTATACCTTCCAACCCAGGAATAGCAGATATAGTTTTTGGAGCAAGCAATAAACTTGATTATATAGGACTACAAGGCTCGTCCCATATATTTGAAATTTGGGAAACCTTATCTATTAGAGTAAAAATGTCCGAATCCATAGCATTAATAAGCAAACAAGATTAATTATTGTTAACCGGGGGGTTAACAAAAATTACATATAAATATTAGAAGGTCCTTCTTTTTGAGTCTCGGATTGAAGCATCTTTACTATCTTATCAATTTCTTCTCTTTGCTTAACAGCTAGTTGTTCAAGTTCTGGAACAGCAGCTTCCATTTTTAGCAAGCTCTTTAATATTGCCTTCACTCCAACAAAAGCTGCATCGTAATCTACACCTTCGACTATTGAATATGGTAAAATCATGGCCGTTGGTATTTTCAATTTTTCCAAATAAATGTAAAACAAAGCAAGAGGACCCACAACGCCTAGACCTTTTTCCATTTTAGGGGCTTCTAAGGAAGGTCCATTATAAGAAGTATTGCTAATCCACCTATATCCGTAAGTTTCATTTTCATTCATAAACTCCCTGCTAAGCCCTCCAACCAATACAGCATATTTAAATCCCATTTGCTTGATCCAACTTGAAATTTTTTCACTAAACGCATTTTGATCTATTATTTCAGGAACAGCCCTGTTCATTAAAACTGTTATATTGTTGTTTTGGTATATTTCAAAAGGAAGTCCTATACCATCGTCTTCAACTAAAATAACCGAAGGCATTCTTTCAGTCATAATATATCCTACTTTTTTCATTTGTAAAGCAACTGATAGATATTTTGGTACAGTATACCCTACTCTTCCAAATCCAGGAAAGCCAGTTATTATTACGTTATCTCTAAAAACATCTTCTCCTACATTTAAAATTATTTCAACTTTTCTGCCCATTTTTTAACACCTTTCTTATTCTAACAGCTTCTCCTTTTCCTATAGACTTCATCATAAACCCAGGCACCCTAGCCTTTCCTATACCTACTATTTCCCCCTTATTATTTATTATCACAACTTCATCTCCAGGCTTTATTGATGGATCAGCATCTATTACATCTATTCCCATAACATCTCCTAAATAATTTACCCCTTCTTTTACAACTACTCTATATTTAGGATATTCTGAGTTTTCCAATACTATTTTTCCTGATTCTATATCTAATGTAAAACCAAAATCAGTAGGCCGTAAAGTCATTATTCTTTTTTCCTCTAAATAAACATACCTTATCTTACCTAATCTCATGGAAATCTTTAAGGGCTTTTTTATAAAAGCATCTGCAACTCTAGAATCAAATTGATAAGATAATATTGCTTTAATAGTTTCTAATTGGGATTCGCTTGGCTCAACTATTTTCATCATTTCTCCACCATATTAAACAAAACCCTTTTTATCTCTTCTTCTTTGACGGCTCCTTCTCTTAAGATTTTTAGATTACCATTTATAATACTTACAACTGTGCTAGATAAACCTATCCTAGCCTGTCCTCCATCAATATAAAGATCAACTCTGTCCTTTAGCATGTTATAAGCTTCTTCTACATTTATTGGAGATTTCATATGAGATATGTTAGCGCTTGTTCCAATTATAGCTCCTCCTACTTCTCTTGCAAGAGCCCTACAGAAATAACAATTCGGTAGCCTAACTCCTAAACTACCCCAAATAGATAAATGCGAAGGTGCTGTATCAGATAGGTTTTCAACTATAGTTAAGCTTCCTGGCCAAAATGCTTTAGCTAGCTTCCAAAACATCTCACTTGGCTTAACTAATGAAATTGCATCATGACTTTCCCCTAAAAGTATAGGTAATGGTTTACCTTCTTCCCTACCTTTTACTTCATATACTCTTCTCATAGCTTTTTCGTTAAACGGATCCGCAGTTAAACCATAAACAGTATCTGTTGGTATAACTACTACTCCTCCATTTTTTATAACTTCAGCAACTTCTTTTATAACTTCTTTACTAGGGCAATCAATATCTACCTTAATAACTTTCATTTTGCTTCCCTATTTTTTCTTAAAGTTAATCTTTTTATACCTTTTTGATGATTAATTTTATGGTGATGACGATGTCAATAAAGGAGCTTAAAGGAAAAGACATGCTATGTCTTAAAGAATTTACACCTGAGCAAGTTAAGTATTTGATTGAATTAGGATTAGACCTAAAACGTAGATATCATGCTGGAGAAAGAATTTTAAATACTTTAAACGGAAAAAGCATTGCAATGATATTTGAAAAACCTTCTACAAGGACTAGAGTTAGCTTAGAAGTAGCTGCGTATCAATTGGGAGCTCAGCCAATAACATTAGGATGGAATGAGTTACAATTAGGAAGAGGAGAACCAATAAAAGATACAGCTAGAGTTCTTTCAAGGTTTGTTAATGGTATAACAGCTAGAGTAAAAAATCACAACGATTTGATTGAATTAGCCAATTATGCAGATATACCAGTAATAAACGCTTTAAGCGATCTGTCACATCCAATGCAAGTTATAGCTGATTATATGACTGTATATGAAAAGAAAGGGAAGTTTAAGGGATTAAAGCTTGCTTTTATCGGGGATGGAAGTGATAATATGGTTCATAGCCTAATGATAGCTGCTTCTCAACTAGGCATTGACTTTTATCTTGGTTCTCCAAAAGATTTAAAGCCGAATAATGAAATATTTAAAGCTGCAAAAAGCTTTGCAGAAATTAGTGGTTCTAATATAGTTATTACTGAAGATCCTTTAGAGGCTGCAGATAAAGCAGATGTTGTTTATACAGACGTTTTTGTTAGCATGGGCCAAGAAGATATAGCCGAAGCAAAGAAAAAGCTATTAAAACCTTATCAAGTTAATGTAAAACTTATGGAAAGAGCCAACAATAATGCTATATTTTTACATTGCCTACCGGCTCATAGAGGAGAAGAAGTTACAGATGATGTTATAGAAGGTCCATGGTCAGCAGTATGGGATGAGGCTGAAAATAGATTACATAGCGAAAAAGCAATACTAACTTCTCTCATACCATAAAACATGATTCAACGTTCCTTGCATCTATTTCTATTGGATCTAACGGAACAACTTTTAAGTGATTCCTTATTGATTTCAGGAGTAGGTTTTTATTTTTAATAGTTAAATAAAAGATGCTATCATAAACGCTTATTAAAGGTATTTTCATCATATTTTCTTCAAGTTCATATATAAAGTAAAAACCCGTTATATTATTACCAGCCCTTCTAATTAAATTATTATAATGCTCTTCTTTATAAGTTTCAGCATCAGAAACCAAATCTATATAAGTTCCAAGACCTTCAACAATTACTATATCAGGTTTTTCGTATCTTTCTATATTTTCAGCTATTAATTCAAGATCTATTATAGATTTGGATGAAGGATTTAAATTCCTTATACTTAAATTATTAATTAATTCATTATAGCTTCTAGGATAATATTCAAGACATTTTGCTATTCTATCCCTTATAGTTTTTTCACCATGAAAATAACTTCTATAAACAATCTTATACCCCTTTGCCAGTAGGGTCGGTATCATTAACGATGATATAAAAGGTAAAGGATCTACGCTCGGATTAGTTACAAATATATTTTGAGTTCCTGGAACAAAGGGTATCTTATTTGTACCAATTTTTATCTCTACATATTCTTTTGTAGGACTTATACCAGAAGGTATAACACTTAAATTTGGAGGAACTCTAAAAGAAATTATATCTGGAGAACCTATTATAAATGGTACCTCTCCTACGCTTATTTCATTCCCCCTCATTTTTCTTATTTCCATAAGCCTTATCAATTTC